>MFQB01000058.1:614-14623 GCA_001784275.1 Candidatus Magasanikbacteria bacterium RIFCSPHIGHO2_02_FULL_47_14 | reverse complement strand
GTTTACCACCTTTGGTAACACGGGTGACACGAGAAAGATCAACAATCTGTTGATCGAACTCAGGTCGCTCTCGTTTGGTTCTGTCTTGGTCTCTCCGATCTCTAGGCATACTCAGACGTTAAAAACTAAAATTGAAGCCCGCCATCACGCGCGCCGTCTGCAACAGCTTGCACACGACCGTGATAAGCAAAACCACCTCGATCAAACACGACAGTCGTGATACCGGCGGCTTGCGCTTTCTTCGCAATATCCTGCCCAACACAGTAGGCAATAGCAGTCTTTCCTTTTCTCTCGCCTACATCAGCTTTCGTATCAGCGGTCTTGCTATGGGCGCTTATCAAGGTCTTGCCGGCATTATCGTCAATAACCTGTGCGTACACGTCACGAAGACTGCGAAACACAGCAAGACGGGGACGTTCAGATGTCCCTTGTACCCGAGCGCGAACTCGCGTATGTCGAGTAATTCGTTTTCCTTGTCGTGTGTGTTGCTGTTTCATATCAATTCAATGAAGTTATGCCGTCTTGGCTGTCTTACCGGCTTTTCTGCGGATGGTTTCATCAATATACTTAATACCTTTTCCTTTATATGGTTCCGGTTTCCGGATATTGCGAACTTCAGCAGCGGTCTGACCAACCAACTCTTTATCAGCACCTTGCAAAGTAATCAGATTTTTTTCAACGGTCGCGGTAACTCCTTTCGGAAGATTATACATCACCGGATGAGAAAAACCGACTTCGAGTTTTAATGCCGCTCCTTGCATGGCAACACGGTACCCAACGCCGTTCACCTCAAGTTGCTTTTGGAAACCAACCGTCACACCCTGAATCATATTTCGTACGTGAGAGCCAAATGTGCCCCACAGTGCATTGCTCTTTTTTTCTTCTTTGTTCGCCACGTCGATCTGAACAAACTCTGGAGTTGTCGTTACTTTCACCAATGGATGAATAATACGATTCAACTCACCCTTTGGCCCTTTGACAGTTAAAAGATCCCCAGCCAAGGAAACAGTCACACCGGAAGGAATTGCAATAGGTTTTTTACCAATACGGGACATACAAAGACATTAATACACCGAACAAATAACCTCTCCACCGATACCACGTTTGCGGGCTTCTTTGTTGGTCATAAGCCCCTGTGACGTAGAAATAATGGAAATACCGTAGCCATTCAAAACAGAGGTGAGTTCATCGGCAGGGCGGTACTGTCGGTGGCCCGGCTTACTCTCACGCGCGATATGATGAATTGCAGGCTGCTTCCCACGGTATGTCAAGGTCAGCATCAACATGGCTGGTTTGGCGTCAGTGAGCTCGATCTGTTCAACAAACCCTTCTTTCTGCAAAATTTCAGCCAAAGCCTTTTTCAACTTGGAAGCAGGTATCTCAACAGAGCGGCGACCGGCGAGAACCGCATTGCGAATCCGTGTAAGCATGTCTGCAATTGGATCTGTCATCATAATAATAAGGATTTATTTACCAACTTGCCTTCCGCACGCCTGGGAGCAGTCCCTGGTTTGCCAACTCTCGGAAACAAATACGGCACAAGTTAAACTCTCGAATATACCCGCGTTTGCGGCCGCAACGAAAACAGCGTCGAACAATGCGGGTGCTAAACTTTGGTTTTCTCGAGGATTTTGCAATTTGTGCTTGAGTTGCCATAAATAAAATTCATCTTATGCGTCACGAAATGGAAAGCCCATTTTCTTCAGCAAGGTAATACCTTGTTTTTTATCTTTTGCAGTTGTGGTGATAACCACCTGTAATCCGTGAATCTTTTCTGAACTATCACCGGTCACTTCTGGAAATGCGATATGCTCTTTAAAACCGATCGTATAGTTGCCGCCTTTGTCAAAGCTCTTCACTGACAAGCCGCGGAAGTCACGGACACGTGGTAAAGTAATGTTAATAAACCTGTATAAGAAGTCATACATGTTCTTGCCGCGCAAGGTCACAGACATACCAATATCTGTACCTTCGCGAAGCTTAAAGTTTGAAATGGACTTCTTTGCTTTATTATGGACCGGGGTCTGGCCCGTGATTGCACGCAGTGTCTTCTCGACATGATCAATAAATCCACTCTCTTTCACATGGCGACCGTACCCCACGTTGATTACAACTTTTGATATCGCTGGAACTTGCATCACGTTCTTTAATCCCAACTCTGTCTTCAGTGCAGGAGCAATCGTTTCTTTAAATTGTGTATATAACTGTGACATATATTTTCAAAGCCCTAGTCAATAACCTCTCCGCTTCCTTTGGCAACACGCTTTTTTGTCTTGCCTTCAACAATATATCCCACACGGGTTGGTTTATTGGTCTTGGGGTCAATCACCATAACGTTGCTAATGTGGATTGGGCCCGGCAACTCAATGGTCTGCCCGGCCTGGCCACGTTTACCTGAACGCACATGTTTCTTTCTCATGTTTACGCCTTCAAGAACAACGTAGGTTTGGCTGTTGCGTTTGTTGAATAACACCTGCATCACCTTACCGGTTTTGCCGCGTTCTTTTCCTGAGATCACCTTTACATTGTCACCTGACTTGATTTTCATAACACTTCTGGCGCTAAGCTGATAATCTTTTGATACCCTTTGGTGCGGAGTTCACGCGCAACCGGTCCAAAAATACGTGTTCCTTTTGGTTCTTTGCTCTTTTTATCGATAATAACTGCGGCATTCTCATCAAAACGGATGTAGGTACCGTCCTTGCGACGGAGTTCCTTGCGCTGTCTCACGACAACGGCATGAACAACCTCACCTTTTTTGACCATACCGCGTGGGGCCGCTTCTTTGATACTGCAGGTGATAATATCACCAATCTGTGCGTATCGTTTCTTGTATCCACCAAGAACACGAATACACTGAAGCTTTTTGGCACCGGTATTATCTGCAACTTGTAACATTGTTCTATGTTGAACCATATGCGTCTAAACACTATACACTTTTTTTGGTAATACTCAACAGTCTCCAGCGTTTTGTTTTACTGAGTGGGTGGCACTCTTCAAAGACTACCGTATCCCCTACTTTAGCTTCGTTTCGCTCGTCGTGCACTGCATACTTTTTACTTTGCCAATACTGTTTTCTGTATACCGGATGCAACTTTCGTAACTGAATCACAACATGAATGGTTTTATTCTCAACCACGCTTGTCACCTCACCAGTAAACTGACGTTTCTGTGCTGCGGCTGTTTGATTGTTGGTAACACCGGATTTCATAACATTTAATTATTCTGTGTGGTATTAGCTGATAGTAACGTCTGAATTTGAGCAATGGTCTGTCGTGCTTCACGGACCGCGCGCACATCTTTCAACTGATTCTCGCTGACCTTGAATCGGAGTACACGTAACTCTGCCTGTGTCTCTTGGAGCAACTCTTGCAACTCTGTCTTGGTTTTTACTCGAAGGGTAGCAATATCCATATAATCATTATCTGCTTACAACACGTCCTTTGACTGGGAGCTTATGGCAGGCAAGTAACAACGCCTCACGGGCCATGTCCGGGGCGACACCTTCCAGTTCAAACAACACAGTACCTGGTTTTACCGTAATCACAAACTGATCCGGGGAACCTTTTCCACCGCCCATTGGCAACTCGTTACCTTTTTTGGTCACCGGACGATCAGGAAACACGCGGATCCACATCTTGCCACCACGGCGAATATAGCGGGTAAGGACACGACGACATGCCTCGAGCTGTCGAGAGCTGACCCAGCCATATGTCTGTGCGACTAAACCAAAGCTACCAAACGCAACCGTATTCGTTCTGGTCGCGATGCCTTTGTCGCGTCGGCCCAATCGGTGCCACTTTCTGTGTTTTACTTTCTTAGGTAACAACATATTTATCCACGTTTTGTCTTGGGAGCAGCTTGTGCCGGTTCTTCTTCGTTAAATTTATCTTTTCTTCCAAAGATTTCTCCTTTATAAATCCATACCTTTACACCGATCTTGCCATATAATGTGTGGGCTTCTGCAAGATAGTAATCAACATCACTGCGTAAGGTAATCAAAGGAACTTTTCCAGCGGTCATAGCTTCGCTGCGGGCAATTTCAACACCATTCAACCGGCCAGATAAACGAATTTTTACTCCCAATGCGCCTGCCTTTTTCACGCGCTCAATGGACTGCTTCATGACGCGTCGAAATGGAATACGTCGTTGAATGTCAGAGACAATGGTCTGAGCAACGATGGCAGCAGATAGTGCCGGATTCTTCACCTCACGGACATTGATCGTCACCTTTGATGCCATTTTCAAAATCTTTTTCTCAATATGTTTGCGCAATCCATCCAAACCCTGACCTGAACGGCCGATAATCACACCCGGCTTTGAGGCCAAAATAGTCACAGTGACATTCTTTGGGCCACGTTCAACACTCATAGAATCAATAAGGGCTTCTTTGCAGACCTTCATGAGGTGTCCGCGAATCGCAAGATCCTCCTCTACATATTGAGGATACTTCTTTTTTGAGAACCAACGAGAGTCCCAGGTATAAATGACTTGCGTTCTGTGAATTTTGGGATGGACTTTGTGACCCATACGTTATGATGTAATAGCCTTTTTCTTTGTCGTTCGTGTTCGTTTCTTTGGTTCAGCTTTTTTCTCTATCTTTGTCTCTGCGGTTGATCCATCAGCCTTCTCCGCAAGGGTCTCTTCTTTCTTTGCCTTCGCTTCAGCGGCGTCACCTTCCAACACCAAGGTGATGTGTGAAGTACGCTTACGAATCGGTGCGGCGCGGCCAAAGGCGCGTGGCTGCCAACGGTACAAAATAGAACCACTATCAACCATTGCCTGTTTAATAACCAATGTTTCTTCTTTCATGTTGTGATTGTGCAGTGCATTTGCAATAGCAGAAGCAATCAACTTGCGTAATGGGCGGGCAGCAATTTTTTGGGAGTGGCTCAACTGTGTGATGGCGTCTTGAGCATTCATACCACGGACAAGATCAACCAGGAGTCGGATTTTTCGTGGACTCATTCGAAGGTGTCTTAATTTTGCTGTGGTCTGCATCTTCATAAGAATACGGGAAACACTCTATTATTTTTTGGCAACAGGCGCTGGGGCTGGTGTTGCACCTGGCGCTGTTGGCGTTGCCTGGGCCTTTGCCATCTTACCACCGTGTCCAACGAATTTTCGTGTTGGAGAAAACTCACCGAGCTTATGTCCGACCATGTTTTCTTGTACATACACATCCAGGAACTGGCGCCCATTGTGGACAGCAAAGGTCAGACCAACCATCTCTGGTGTAATGGTAGAAGCGCGTGCCCATGTCTTGATTGGCTTGTGATCTTTGGTATCCAAAGCCTTCTTGACCTTCTTCATCAACTTCTCATCAACGTATGGGCCTTTTTTTAAACTTCGTGACATAATATCTGTGAGTATGTATCAATTACTTCTTCTTGTTCTTGCGGCGCTGCACAATAAACTTATCGCTCCACTTACCTCGTTTGCGAGTCTTCACACCCATGGCTTTTTTACCCCAAGGTGTTTTTGGACCACCCTTCAAACCGATTGGTGAATGACCCTCTCCTCCACCGTGTGGATGGTCAACAGGGTTCATGTTCTTACCTTTGACTCGAGGTCTCCATCCAAGGTGGCGTTTGCGTCCGGCTTTTCCCCAGCGTACCAAGCGATAGTCAGCATTTCCCATGCGGCCAACGGTTGCGGCACACTCTTTCAAAACCAATCGCATTTCGCCGGACGGAAGTTTTAACTGTACAAATTTTCCTTCAATTGCCTGTAACTGCGCGGCCATACCTGCTGCACGGACCATCTTTCCACCGCGTCCCGGTGCCAACTCAACATTGTGAACAAACAGACCAACTGGGATGAATTCAAGCGGCATGCGTGCGCCCGGGGCTGCTTCAATTGCTTTAGCAGAAGACATAATTTTTGTCCCGACTTTGGCGCCTTCAAATCCCAAAACGTACGCCTTTGTTTTGTCTGAATACTCAACCAGCAAAACACGTGGACCGCGGCTTGGGTCGTACTCAACAGCGATCACCTCGCCCTGAACATCAAACTTCTCTTGCTTAAAGTCAACCAGTCGGTACATTCGCTTGACTCCACCGCCCTGATGTCGAACCGTAATGCGTCCGGTGTTATTCCGTCCGCTCTTTGGCTTGTGTGCGACCACCAAGGACTTTTCTGGTTCTACTTTTGTAATATCAGAAAAATCCTCGACGCTTGACTTGCGACGTCCGGGTGAGGTTGGTTTGTAGATCTTTACGGCCATACGTAGTACTGGTTCTCAATTAAACACCTGCGTGAATGCTAATCTGCTTTCCTTTTGGCAAGGTCACAATTGCTTTCTTATAATTTGCACGTTGACCCATGCGTTTTCCAAAGCGAACCTGCTTGCCGTCCATGCGTACAATATTTACACGAACAGGTTTTACACCATATAACGCAGTCACAGCTTTCTTGACCTCAACTTTCGTTGCTGAATCCTCGATCACAAACGTATATTGACCCATGGTCTCCTGCAGCGTTGTCTTTTCACTTAACAATGGCATAACAAGCACACTGCTGCCGACTTTGGCCATTACGGTTTTTGTATCAGAAGGAGCAACCTTCTTTTTGGCCGGTGTCTTGGTTTCTGCCTGTTCAGTTTTTTTCAATTTGCCTAACAAACCCATATTATTTCACAAATCTTTTTTGTAACGCTTCCACTGCGCCTTTAGTAACAATCACTGACTGATTATGTAACAAGTCTGAGACGTTCACATTCTGAGCACGCTCGACCACACAGTCTTTAATATTGCGAACTGCACGTGATGTGTTCTGATCAAGAGTATCCACAATCACCAAAGTTCCGCCTTTTACCGGCAACTGTCGTCTCATGGTTGCAAATTCTTTTGTTTTGCCGGTCGTCTGGACGTTATCGATAACGATCAACTGCTGCGCGCCAAGTTTTTCAGAAAGACACATGGTGACAGCCTTTTGCTTCATCTTATCATTTACTTTGCGAGTGTAACTTCGTTCGTTGCGTGGTCCGAATGTAACTCCTCCACCCTTCCAAATTGGGGAGCGAATAGACCCGTGGCGAGCACGGCCAGTTCCTTTTTGCTTCCATGGCTTCTTTCCACCACCGCGAACATCTCCGCGATTTTTGGTGTGTGCCCATGGCAAGCGTGCATTGGCTTCCTGAACAACGTACACTTGATACACCAATGCTTCATTCATGGCAACGCCAAAGACGGTATCAGCCAACTCAATGGTGCTTACTTCTTTTCCTTCTTGATTGTACACAGGTACTTTTACCATAGTGGTGTATCTCACAAATCAGTTATGCGGTTTGTTCTGTAGCTTCTGCCGATGTTTCAGCGACCGGTGCCTCAACAGCCTCTTCTGGAGCGGCTTCTGCCACAGTTTCAGCAACCGGCATCACATCAATCTGCATCTTGCCTTCCGGTGTCGTGATCAACAAAAGGGAACCTCGTGCCCCTGGCAACGCGCCCTTAATCAGTAACTCATTTTGATCTGGAAAAATTTGGACAATCTCCAAATTCTGCACTGTGACTCGTGCGTCGCCCATGTGTCCGCCCATGCGCATTCCTTTAAAGACACGCTGGACACCACCGGCGCCGATACTTCCAGGCATGCGGAGCTGGTCTTTATGACCGTGAGTCTTTGGGCTTCCGTGAAAACCATGACGTTTGACAACGCCTTGGAATCCATGCCCTTTCGAAACACCCACTACATTTACCTTCTCGCCTTCAGTAAAGACCTTCACAGTAAAGGTATCACCACGTTTTAATCCATGATCTGCTTCTACGCGGGCATCTCGCATAAAACGAACATTCATCAACCCTTTGAGATGTCCTTGCTGCGGTTTCTTCATTCGGAAGGCTTTTTGTTCTCGGTATCCAATCTGCACTGCGTCAACGTGATTCTTTTCTGCGGTTTTTACCTGTGTAATAACGCATGGACCTGCCTGAACTCGGGTAACAGGAACAACACTTCCGTCGTCACGGAATACTTGGGTCATGCCAATTTTTGTTCCCAGAATGAATTTCATACTATATAAAAAACTAGAAGCGCTCTCTCATTCGTACACTAAAACATCTATGAGATAGCCCTTCTAGCCTTATATATTCAGGCTGTGTGAATGATTCTGTAAGAAAACAATTTCCTCGAGAGTACGTATGCCTTTCAAATGTTTTCCACTGTTTGCCAGAGGCGGCAGCGGATCTTATTTGATCAACAGATATACTCTGTAGTACAAAAGCGTGGCTATTGTACGTGATTACTTTTTCCTTGTCAAGACCTGATTGAACCGTCTTAAATCATCTTAATTTCCACATCTACACCGCTTGGCAAGTTCAGGTTCATCAAGGCGTCAATGGTCTTTGGGTTTGGGTTCACAATGTCAATGAGACGTTTGTGGACTCGAACCTCGAACTGCTCTGATGCGGTTTTGTGGACAAATGTGGAACGGTTCACACTATAGATACTCTTCTCTGTTGGAAGAGGGACCGGACCGACTACCTTGGCATTATTTCGTTCTGCTGTGTCAATAATGGTTTTCGTTGCAGCATCAATAATCTTGTTGTCGTATGCACGAATCTTAATGCGTATCTTTGGCCCGACCGGGGCTTGTACTTTTGGGTTATTCGCTGTGTCTGTCGTTGCTGGGTGTGCCATAGGTAGGAGCGAAAGAACGATTGGTTAGGTAAATAATGGATAAACAAAGTGGACGATGAGGGCCAGAGCCCTCATCGTCCAATGTTGGTTTACTTAATGATTTTGGTTACTGCGCCAGCGCCAACGGTTCGGCCACCTTCACGGATGGCGAAACGCATCTTCTCTTCCATAGCAACCGGCACGATCAACTTAATCTGCATGGTGATGGTGTCTCCCGGCATGACCATCTCAGTTCCTGCCGGCAAGGTAACCTCACCGGTCACATCTGTTGTGCGGATGTAGAACTGTGGTTTGTAGCCGGTAAAGAATGGCTTGTGGCGTCCACCTTCTTCTTTGGTCAAAGCGTAGACCTGTGCCTCAAACTCAGTATGAGGAGTGATACTGCCTGGTTTGGCCAAGACCATACCACGTTCTACGTCTTCTTTCTTAGTACCACGGAGAAGAACACCGGCGTTGTCACCTGCTTGACCTTGATCAAGGCTCTTGTTGAACATTTCCACGCCAGTCACAGTGGTCTTCTGGGTGTCTTTCATACCGACGATCTCGATTTCATCACCCACTTTGACGATACCACGCTCGATACGACCGGTAACGACTGTACCACGTCCTTCAATTGAGAAGACGTCTTCGATTGGCATCAAGTAGGCTTTGTCGAGGTCGCGAATTGGATCCGGGATGTAGGCATCCAAGGTCTTGAGCAACTCAAGAATTGGCTTGGCAGCAGTCTCGTCGCTTGGGTTTTCCAAAGCTTTCAAAGCTGAACCACGGACGATTGGAGTCTCGTCGCCCGGGAATTCGTATTTCTTTAACAAGTCGCGGATTTCTTCTTCGACCAAGTCGATCAACTCTGGGTCTGAAACCTGGTCTACCTTGTTCAAAAAGACCACGATATAGGGCACACCGACTTGACGAGCAAGCAAGATGTGTTCACGTGTCTGAGGCATTGGACCGTCAGCTGCGGAAACGACGAGGATGGCGCCGTCCATCTGAGCGGCACCGGTGATCATGTTCTTTACGTAGTCTGCGTGGCCTGGACAGTCGACGTGGGCATAATGGCGTTTTTCGGTCTCATACTCAACGTGAGCAGTGGCGATAGTAATACCACGTGCTTTTTCTTCTGGTGCTGAGTCGATCTCGTCGACGCTTTTTGCTTGTGCAATAAAACCATGAGCTGCAGCGACCTTCAAGATTGCTGCTGTTGTGGTTGTCTTACCATGGTCGACGTGGCCGATGGTACCAACGTTGACATGGACTTTCGTACGTTGAAATTGCTCTGCCATACGAACGTTTGTCTGGCCCGCACTGCGCTGAGTGGTCAACACAGATTTGTAATCCAGCGGGGTCTGTTAAAAAAAGATTAAAAAATCAGATAAATTAGCCAAAAAATAGACTAAATTTAGCTCCCACAGTATAACGTGCTTTCAAAAATTCGTCAAGTGGGAAGGTGGGGATAATCATACCGGTTCTTCAAAAAATACCGGCCCACTCCGTTGCAGTGGTTCTTCATCAGAAAAGTCTACACCGGTTGGAGCTGCTTTTTGAGGAATAGGCTGTGTTTGTTGAACCGGTTGAGGTGCTAACTCAGGAGGGCGGGATTGCTGGGGCTGTTCCTCTTCTACAGGAAATTCATATCGCAGTTCTTCTTCTGGCTCGGCTTCTGCTTCATGTGGTGTCACTACGGCAGATGAGACATCTTCCAAGTGGTGCGCGGGCACGGATTTGTCAAAGTCTTGTTCAAATCTTGGTGCAGGTTCGTCAAACGGCAGAGGTGTCAGCTTTTGTTTTGTCGTTTGGAGAAGGTCTCCTACTCTGTACCAGTCTGAGTCCTCTTCTTCTCGAGCCTCGGAAGTTGCCTCTAATAAATCTTCGTATTGGTCAATGTTCAAAATGACAAGGTCCTGATCTTCTTGTGGATTATGAACAACGAGCGTATCACCTGTGCGTTTCACCAAGCGGAGGAGTCGGTCGAGAGAATGAGACATAAAAAAAGATAATTTCAGCTGGATTATATCGAGTCCGGAGGATGGCGTCAACGAAAAAAAATCCAAAGATGTTTACAGGGTGTTGACAACAAATAACCGATGTGGTTAGATCAGTCTATGAAACATCTGAAACGCACACACCTTCCAATTATTATTTCTATTAGCCTTCCCGCGGATGGTGCGCTTTGTGTATAGATTTCCCTCATTTTTTCTAAGCCCACCATCACTGGTGGGCCTTTTTATGGATATATGTGTAACAAATTTGGTACATATATATCCCCTACCATTACCGATGGTAGGTGGAGAATGTCAACGGAGAGAAAGGTGAGAAGCGTTGAGACAGGTTACCATAAGACAGATCGATGACTGGGAGGTCATCGAGATCACGGAAGCTGGTGCGGTATTGCATCGTCTTCCCTTCCAGTCGATGCCGGGATTCCGCGCATGGCGGGCATTCATCGTCCGAGATGGATTGCTCCCCACCGCGGAGCTGAGCACGCTGGACCGGCAACACCTTCGGGCGCACGAACAGCCCATGACGTCCCAGGAGCAGGCGGCTATCTGCCTCTACCGTGCGAGCAGCTTCGCTGTGCTCGCGCTCACGGGCAATGGCCACAACCTGGTGATGAAGATGGAGGTAGACCAGCACGGACCAGTGGCAGAGGTACGACTCCAGCAGACGGTGGTCTACCTGCGGTGTCCGATGCCGGCGTCCCTGGAACGGGCGACGATCGTCGTCCAAGCCCTGGACGAAAAGGGCGCCAGTCTGAGCCTGCAGACCAAGATGCTCACGGGTCTGTATCGCGTCCCGGGAGTGGCGGCCTGCGTCTCCATGGAAGTCATCGCCGGAGAGATGACCTTCCTGCAGAGCCTCGCCAGCGATCTGTCACGCGCTCTCCGTCCGAGCGTGCCGCGACACAACTTCACCTTCATGGGCATGAGCGCTGTCTTCATCCTCTCGATGTCGCCGGATCTGGTCCTCGAGATGGTGGAGACCGAAGAGACGATCCTCTTCATTCCGCGCGCCGGTGACGGGAGGCTCGTGGCCAAGATGAGCGAGGTCATGTCACTGATGCTCGGTAGGCTGGGGCCGGGAGTCACGCGGCGTTTCATCGACGAAGACGGCAACGCCTAGTTCATTTACAGGCCAGCCTGGTGCCTGCCCATTGCGGAAAAACCAGGAAGTCCATCTGAACCGATTAAACGAAAATGGGTTTTGATGAACTCATTTTGTTGTCAGGAATGGTGTGCACCCACTAAAGATGTATACCACTCCTGATAGCAGGAGGTTCATTCCAATTGAAAGGATGGAGATCGTGACCAAAAAAAATAAACATGGAGCTCCACCCAAATTTCCAACTGGGCTCGGCTGTGTTGGAGCTCAACGACTGGAAACAGCACTGGAAGCGTGGGAAGCTTGCGCAGAGTTCGAGCTTGGTCTAGAGCAGATAAAACCTATCGAGTTGGAGGTGATCAGAAACCTCTCTCCCCGTCAGCAACAAGAGGAAATGTCACGCCTTGCAGCGCTTCCTCCTGAAGTCAACCCGTTTTTTATTTACGACCAAGGAATAAAAAACTGGGCAGGGCTGCGTGGTCATCTGCTGAAAGCACGGCCAGAAACAACTCTGGATGCCGACTTCGAGAAAATGCACCCAGTCAAGGATAAAGCACTCGGGTCACTTAGCACCTTCCCTCGAGCGCTTTACCGATGGCTCGGTTGCTCTAAGCGCATCTACACAATTCCGGCAAATCTTCAGGTTCTACTCCATGCTACGTCACTTCAAGATGTGGCGCTAGGTGATCTACGGTTACAGTTTCCGTCATTCGTCCTGTCGCTGGCAATTCCAATTGTCGACGAGTTAGGCAAGCGGTTTGATACAATCCTAATCTCACAGGACGAAATTCGAGAGGACCTCTTCGCCCTCCAAATTTTCGTGCTGGGGGAACACACAGAAGAATACGCACGGCGGATGAAGGCATGTGCTCGTGAAGTTTCAACGCATGTAAAAAGACGAAACGAACTAGCAGCACAAACGTCAATCAACCGCTGGATCGGTGCACAAAATAGAGGTGAAGAATATGCATCACCTCACATCCACCGACTTGCGCCTATAGTGAGTCTCCACGTCACAATTCCAGAACTCGTGAAAGTAGCAGCCACACGGAGAAAACCAGGAGAAGGTCTGGACGGTTTTTCTCCCGACCAGCTAAGCGAATGGGGACATCGAGATAACGCCGCGGACATGCACGAGTTCCGCACAGTCGTATATGGGATCGTTTTCAACGTACTCCTCTACCTGAGAACCTTGGGTACAACACCGCCCTTTGAGGCAACTCGGGGAGGAGGTCGTCCCAGAGAGCCTCGTCAGGGACAGCCCGACTTGGGCGCCATTACGGACGAAGCTCTGGTCTGTAGAGTCGCTGACGATGTGGAGCTTCCTCTCGAGATCATGCAACAGTTCGGAAAAGGTTACCGCGCGGGCCGCCACCACGGGACCGAGCTCTCTGCTCACTTCCGAACCGGCCACTGGCGGCGTCCACCTGGATTTGGTGAGATTCCATTCGCCGAAAAGACGGTATGGGTTCGACCCACTCTTGTTCGTCGAGATCGCCTACCAGAAGCTGCTCTGCCCGAAGGACGAATCGCTCTTCCACCACACAAAAAGGCCCCCTGATGCCGCTCTCACCAAATCGGTGATCGAGAAAATCAGGGCCATTCATGTTTCTTTAGAGATGTTCACTGAACAAACATGAATATAAAAAATCCCCGTATACGGGGATTTTTTATATGTATTTCCAAACAAGTTCACTCTAAAAACGTGACAAGAATCAAACGTCGTACCCTTTTCCGACGTCTGTCCGAAGACAGACATAGATGTCGGATCGACAAGAAGTTTCTGCTTTCGCAGAAAAGTACTTCCAGAAAGGAGGTGATCCATCCACAGCTTCCGCTACGGATGCCTTGTTACGACTTCGTCCCAGTCACCGATCTCACCATAGACCCCGCAAAGCGGGGGCTTCAAGTGTTACCGGCTTCCATGACGTGACGGGCGGTGAGTACAAGACCCGAGAACGTATTCAACGCGCCGTGGCTGATGCGCGTTTACTAGCGAATCCAACTTCATGCAGGCGAGTTGCAGCCTGCAATCTGAACTGAGACCGGTTTTCTGGGATTAGCTCCACCTCGCGGGTTGGCAAACCCTCTGTACCGGCCATTGTATCATGCGTGTCGCCCTAGGCGTAAGAACCATGCTGATTTGACGTCGTCCCCGCCTTCCTCCCGCTTGCGCGGGCAGTCCCTTGAGTACATTTAACTCAAAGCGAGGGTTGCGCTCGTTACCCCACTTAAGGGTACACCTCACGGCACGAGCTGACGGCAACCATGCAGCA
>MFQB01000058.1:0-577 GCA_001784275.1 Candidatus Magasanikbacteria bacterium RIFCSPHIGHO2_02_FULL_47_14 | reverse complement strand
TGCAGCACCTGTATAGCACCCTCGAAGGCTATCTCTGTTTCCAAAGATATGCAGCTATATGTCAAGCCTAGGTAAGGTTCGCCGCGTACTGTCGAATTAAACCGCATGATCCTCCGCTTGTGCGGGTCCCCGTCTATTCCTTTGAGTTTTAGCCTTGCGGCCGTACTCCCCAGGCGGTGCACTTAACGCGTTAGCTTTTTTGAACGGCACTGAGAGGGTCGATACTCCCAATACCTAGTGCACATCGTTTAGGGCGTGGACTACGCGGGTATCTAATCCGCTTCGCTCCCCACGCTTTCGTTCTTGAGTGTCAGGCACGTTCTAGCAAGCTGCCTTCGCCTTTGGTGTTCCTGCCGATATCAGCGCTTATTACGACTACACCGGCAGTTCCGCTTGCCTTTCCCGGCCTCTAGCTTGATAGTATCATCAGCAGTCCTGAAGTTAAGCCCCAGGATTTAACCAATGACTTACCAAACCACCTACGAACTCTTTACGCCCAATGAATCCGGATAACGTTTGAGGTCTCTGTATTACCGCTGCTGCTGGCACAGAGTTAGCAACCTCTTATTCCTCAGGT
>MFQB01000057.1:18579-19040 GCA_001784275.1 Candidatus Magasanikbacteria bacterium RIFCSPHIGHO2_02_FULL_47_14 | reverse complement strand
CAACAACGATGCACGAACGGCATCACGCGATGTTCGGGTTCATGTGAACGTACAAAATGCCACCTCGATTGCGCTCTCGAACACTTCCGACTTTCTCAACTCGGGATTTGCTCCGGTTCAGTCAACCATCGAGTGGAAGTTGCCAGAAGGATTTGGCACAAAAACAGTTTATGCGCGCTTGTTACTGAACGACGGCTCAATCCTCGGCGTCAGTGATACGATTGAGTACACAGAAGCCGGAGTGTGTGTGCTCACCTATGGGAAGGCGTATAAGATAAAACAAAGCCCGGCTGTCTACTATGTCACTGAGGCATGTACAAAACGTCCGTTCCAGAATAGCCGTGTCTACTTCACATACTTTGCCTCTTTCGCTGAGGTGCAGACAGTCGACTCTGCGATTTTGAGCCAAGTGACAGATGACCAACTTGGATTTATGCCACTCGGGCCGCGAGCGATATTGT
>MFQB01000057.1:15832-18536 GCA_001784275.1 Candidatus Magasanikbacteria bacterium RIFCSPHIGHO2_02_FULL_47_14 | reverse complement strand
TCTCTTGCTGCGAGGAGAGAGGCGGCACATCGTGAACGAGACAATCTTTAATGCGTTGCGATTTGGTTGGAACTGGGTTGAGGATGTGGCCGGAGAAGCATTGGCCAAGTTTAAAGTTGGTAAGGAGGTTGACGAAGTGATTCGACCTGGCTACACCCTGGTTAAGTATGAGAATTCACCAGATGTCTACTTGCTTGAACCGGATGCAGAGAACCCGGGCAAGTTGTTAAAGAGAAAGGTACAGAAGTTTGAGGACATCGGAAGACTCGGTTACCGAGCAGATACCATCGTAGTGCTTCCTGATACTGAACAGTACGAGGATGGGCCAGAAGTGGTAGTCCAGTAAACATAAATAAAAAATCCCCTTCAGAACGTTGGGGATTTTTTATTTTCCTCTGTTTATCAAAGATGGTAAAAAGAGGGAAGCGGCGCCATTGATGAATGCGTTGGCGCCGACGCGAAAGATCAAGTGCCGTACGTCGGATCCTTGCGGACCAGACGTTCGAGAAGGAGTTGGCGAACCGTGGTATTGATGCTCCCAACATCTTCGAGGAGCATAATGTATCGAACCGCCATGACCCGTTTGACCCAGTTGTAGCCGACCCGTTGGCCGGCAAAGTAGGTCTTGCTGGGGTAGGCTCGGAGTTGAGCGCGTATGAGTTCTACGTCTTGTTGCTCGTGCTCTAACCATTCGACGAGGTCGGAGAAGTAGCTCAACACTAAGAGCAGCTCCGGTGTCAGCTCCGGGTGGAGCTGACTTCCGTACGCCCAAGGTCCGAATTTAAGAACCTCCACAACCTTTTCCGTGTAGGTTGTCTCGGCCTTGCTATTCCTGCTTCGGCGATAGAAGCGGCTACTGGTTGCCAGAATCGCCTGAAGCGGAATTAAAGGGTGGCCAGGCCAGAGGTGCTGAGAGTGCACCTCGAGAGCCAGGATCCGGTCTACTTGGTTCATGAGCGGATGCGCTCGCGAGTGGGACTCCACCCGACGAATTCGGGGGCATCCGTAGACCATCCGACGCATTCCCGGCGTCACCGGCGAGAACAAACTCCGGCCGTGGTGGAACTCCACCCCCATCCCTTCGGGGACAGTAATGTACTCGGCCAGTGCTCCATAGGCCGCATAGGCCAGGAGGTGGAAGCCAAAGCAGATGCCGAACAACGGGACGTCCTTGTTCAGGCAGTGTTGCGCCAGTCGCAGTGTCTGCTGGATCACCGATGTATCGAGGACCTCCCCGAGCATTTTAGGAGAGCCGGAGAAGATAATCCCGGCCGGAACCGCGCCTTTTTCCACGACTACGCGAACGAGCTCGTCGATCTCGGTCTCGGCATGTACCAAGACCAATTCAAGCGGCTCAATCACAACCTGCTCGAAGTTGGCGTAACCGTTGATCGCAGAGACCCACTCTGCGATTCGCGTCGTGTCCTTGAAAAGGCCGGCCCTCAACCCGCGAGACATTATTTTCCGCAGGTCTTCCGGGACCTCCGACAGCGGCAGGTCTTCCGGAATCACGCCGCCCTCGATGTCGCGGACCAGGGCATGCGTCTCCCGGATTTTCCGGTGATAGCTGTGGACGCCGTCTCCGGGACGATTGTCCACGTAGAGGACCGTGTGCGGGCCAATCCCACCCCGTCCTTTTTTGAATAACGTCGTGCGGCAGGAACCCCCGGCCGCACCCTTTGGTGTTCCGCCGACCATTGTTCCTGCTCCACGGTAATCAACTATTGTGTATTACGGGGGTACGAGACAGCCTTTGTCAAGTTCACCTGTGTATGTGTTATACTGTCCTGAGTATGAAAAAACGAAAGATTTTGATTATCTCGGTCTCAGCCGGAGCCGGGCATGTTCGAGCTGCAGAGGCACTTGATCAGACCGCACGGCAGTTTTTTCCTGAGCTTGAAACCAGACATATCGACATGATGGATTATGTCTCTGGAGCCATGCGCACCGCGATTGTGGATGTCTATGATATGTTGGCAAAAACTCTTCCTGATGTGTGGGGGTTTATCTACAAGACAGCAAATGAGACCAAAACCATGAAGCGGTTTTATCGTCTGATACGTTCTGTGAATCGCCTCAATGCCCGGAAGCTGTATGCTTTTTTGGAAGAGTATCAACCGGATGAAGTTATCTGCACCCACTCCTTCCCGGCCCAGGTTATCTCTCAGTCGTCGTCCTGGAGGCATCGAGGGATCCCTCTCAACATTGTGGTGACGGATTATGGGTTTCACAAGTTTTGGTATATTGAGGGAGCGCAGCGGTATTTTGTTGGGAGTGAAAAAAATAAGTGGGAGTTGGTGCGTGAAGGGGTGCCTGAGAAGAGTGTATTTGTTTCAGGTATCCCGGTTATGCCGCAATTTTTTCAGTCGGAAGTGTCGTCTTTAAGCGAGCAAGTGGCGAAAGGGTTACATGTGCTTGTTTTGGCCGGAGGACAAGGGTTTATTCGCAGTGACGAGATTGTGAGATTTTTAGTTGATAACTGGAACCAACCTGCGGCGCTGCACATCACTGCGGTTGCAGGAACCAATACGAAGCTACTTAGCAAAATAAAAAAGATTGAACAAAACACACCTACCCACATTCATCTCGACGTCATTGGCTGGACTGATCAGATTGACACGTACATGAAACAGGCGGATGTGGTTGTCACAAAAGCAGGGGGTATTACCACGACTGAGGTGATAACCTTAGGCAAACGTTTGGT
>MFQB01000057.1:11872-15823 GCA_001784275.1 Candidatus Magasanikbacteria bacterium RIFCSPHIGHO2_02_FULL_47_14 | reverse complement strand
AAGAGGAGAACGCCCGATTTGTGTTAGAGTCAGGTGCTGGTATGGTTGCGCGAAGTTTACCAGAGTTGTTGTACTACCTAACTCACATTGGCACTGTACCTCACGCGACACCAATAAAAAACCTCCAAGACGGGGGTGCATATAAGGTTTTGCGGATAATAGAGGGCTAGAAACACTTTCGTGACCCGTCCGGTTGAACCTCGCAGCGGTTCAGCCCGGTTGGTACCGAATTTCCATCGTACAGTGGGTCATTCAGTCGAAAGCGGGTTCGGTCTTCTTCTATTTTTATATATTCGCTCGTATCAAGCCCAGAGACGCGGGCAAGACGCACACTGACCCACCAGCTGATTGCGTATGCATTTAAGATAATAACCAGACCAATGACCGCACGTCGTAAGGTTGCCTTTCCCTCGTCGATTTTGTCCGAGTTGCCTGCTGCTGTCATGATAATGTAGCCGGCATATACCGTGTAGACTATGAATCCAACGCCGAGCAGGCCGATTGCATAACGGATAATGAGCGCAACAATAATACGCGGGTCAGCAGCTGGACCGAGCTGCGCACCCTCTTGTCCGGCAGTTGCATTGAGCTGTGTATTGAGATCACCCAAGAAACCTTCTGTTGAGGTGGCTGCGGCCGGGTTGGGCTGAACTGGTGGAGCAGCCGGAGGGTCAGCTAAAACAACTTTTGGGAGAAAAAGTACGGCAGCAAGATATATAACAAGAAAAGTTTTTTTCATATTATTGCCAGTCAAAGGGGTTAGCACTGCCACGTGACCGTACACCCTGCGCCGCCGGTGCCTGTCCGGTATTTGCGTCAAGAATAACCTTTCCCACAAAGAGAGTGATGCTATAGGAGATGAGTACGATGAGGAGTCCGACAATCGCGAAGCGAATGGTTGTTTTGGCTTTTTCCACCTTCTCTTCCTCTCCGCGTGCCGTAAATAACCAGTATCCTGCCATTGCCAATAAAATAAGAAAGATGGTGCCGACAAGGGTTAAGGCGATGCTTATAATCTGAGCGATAAGGTAGCGTGGGTCTTTTGCCTTTCCTACAAATCCGGCCTTGTTTGCACCGGTATCAATTTGTTGAGTGATCTGCTCCTGAAGGCTTTTTTGTTCGACAGCTCCGTAAGAAAAAGAAGGAGTCAAGAGAGCTCCGAAACAAGCGACAGAGAGCAGGGAAAGAAGAAGCCGTTTTAAGATGAAGCTCATAAAGAAAAACTAAGGAGCTGCCGGAGGAACAGGCGGAGCAGCAGGAACAGCAGGCGCAGGCCTGGTACCGCCGGCTTTTTCCACCACTCGTGGGACGATAAATGCTGTAATACTGTACGACGCTACTGTGATAATCAAACCAATGATAGCCGCACGGATAATATCCTGAGCCTTGTCTACCTGTTCCGATTCGCCTCGTGCAGTCATCCAGAGAAAGCCGGCATAGACCATAAGTGCCAGGAAGATAACACCAACAGTAGATAAGACGGTTTTTATAATGCTGCCTACTGTTTCAGCCAGGGTTGTTTCGTCAGCGTTCGGATTATACCCGGCTCTTTCGGCAGCTTGTTTGGTGATGTTGCTGCCAAGGTTGAGTGCAGCATACGCAGAACCGGAGACGCTCAACACTCCTAGCACGAACAACAAACTTGCGAGTACTAAAATTTTTTTTCTCATACACAGTAGTTATTAACCTTCAAATCGGCCTGTAACAAATGTGGAAATGGCATAGGCGGACAGTACAATGACAAGACCAATAATGGAGGCGGTAATAATTTGTCTCGCTTTGTCTATTTGCTCAGACTCACCGCGCGCAGTCATCCAGAGATACCCGGCATAGACCATGAGTACAAGAAAGATAAGACCAACAAGTGTGAGAGCCGCGTTGATAACGGTACCGATATACAGGCCCGGCTCTGATTCGCCAAGTCCTGTTTGAGGAATGGTTTTGCTATCCAGTGTTTTTGCTGCGTCTTGAAGGTTTCCTTTGGCAAAAGCCAGTGCAGGAACAACACTCATAACCGAGATAGCAAGGAGTGCGAGTGTGGGAAAAGAGATTTTTTGTTTCATACGCTAGTATGTTATAAAGAGAGGTTACTCACACAAGGTTCTGCAGTTATCCCATATTTGGAAGTTCCCATCGAACTTCCAGTCTGATGCAGCACAGTATTGGTCGCTGTTATCACAGGTTTCACCAACCCGTTTGCACTCATCCTGAGTCGTAATACGACACGCCCAGACGTAGGCACCAACTCGATCCTGACAACAGCCTGAACCTGCTCCGCCCGGTCCGGCGGCCGGACCACCGGGAGGACCTGCAGGTGTCTGGAGCCGGTTCACGATAAATGTTGTGGCAGCGTATGCACCGAGTACCAATACAAGCCCAATAACAGATGCAATAATCGTGTTTCGTGCCGTGGTTACCTGGTCCTCGTTTCCTTGGGCAGTCATCCACAAGAACCCGGCATAGACCATCAGACCAAAGAAGATAATACTCACCCCACCGAGCAGTCGTTTGACCAGTTTTCCGCTCCCGGTAGCCAGATCAGACTCCTGGATCCCGGTTGGCTTTGTGGTTTCTTGTAAAAATCCTTGTGCATTTTCAATCGTGATTTTTTTAGGAACTTCTTTTGTACCAGCAAGTACAGAACTGGCCGGCAGCAGAAGAGCAGCTAGAATAACTATGATAAAGGAAATCCGTAACCGAGAAAGCATAGGACTATTGGCATGCACAAGCCCCGACAATTAACTTACACGTTCCTGCCCCACCTGCCACTGGTTGGCAGGCAGAACCAACTGTATGTGGAGCTGCACAACTCGGTGCCGAACCAGCAGGACATGCTGCAGCACCGCCCCCCGGTGCTCCCGGTCCGCCACCACTTTGCACACTTTCAAAGACAAAGTTGGTGACTGCATAGGAGCCAAGGACAATGATAATTCCAATAACAGCTGCAATAACAGTATCTTTTGCTTTCGTTACCTGTTCTTCTTTGCCGTGCGCAGTCATCCAGAGAAAACCTCCATAGACCATGAGAATAAAAAAGATGACTGCGATCATCGAGAGCGCAGTACCAATGACGTTACCAATAAGTGTTGGCACGTTTTTTTCGTATTTTGCCAAGCCGGCAGCCCCGGCAGTGGTTTCAAGGCCGTAATCCTGAGCAGAGACCGGGAGTACCAGGGAAAGTAATCCAACACAGAATATTGAAAGTGAGAGGAGAAGTTTCATAGGTTATTCAACGTACTCCTGTCCGGTTGTGGCCTTAAACAGGTTCGTGATAACAAATCGACTGATCGAGTAGGCGCTTAAGATAATGATAAGCCCAATAACAGAGGCAAACAAAATGCCTTTTGCTTTGTCTATCTGGTCGCTGTTGCCGCCGGCCGTCATCCAGAGAAATCCGGCATATACGATCAAGACCAGTGCAATAATGCCGAGGAGCCCCAATGAAACGTTAATGATCTGTGCTGCAGTAAAACGGATGTCAGATGAGCCAAGCCCGCTTTCAACGCCATAGTTTAAACCAAGTTGATCTTGCTGATCCACAACCGCGTGAGCTGTATGCAAAGAAAAAAATACAACTCCCAACAGTGCTATGCAGAGAGCTGAAAAAAGTTTCATTTTCATAAGTATGAAGTTAGAAATCTGGAGAAACAAAGCCATGGTTTATTTCCTCAGACCTCGGGGTAAGATTGTCTTACCCCATCAGAAGGTTACTATAGTGCTTCGTCAATATTACCTTGTACATTTGTTGCTTTTCCTAATTGGAACAATACAAAACGGGCAACTGCCCACGCACTCAAGATGATTGCCAAACCAATGATACCTGCAAAAATACGTTTGCGGGCTTCACCGACTTTGTCTTCATTTCCACCGGCTGTCATCCATTGGAAACCACCAATCAAGATGATGACAACAGCAATAATACCGAGCAGTCCAAGAGAAACGTTGATGATC
>MFQB01000057.1:1119-11837 GCA_001784275.1 Candidatus Magasanikbacteria bacterium RIFCSPHIGHO2_02_FULL_47_14 | reverse complement strand
CTTGAGTTCGTCCTCGAATTTGTTCACCCCGAATACGTCTCCTGCAGCAGCACCGGCTGCAGCGCCAGCGATACAAGTGTCTGCCGGGCCACAAACTAATCCCTGGTCACAAGCCGCGCCCGGGCCACAGTTTCCGCCTACTGCTACTGCGCTTGCTGATGCAGCAAAGCCAAACGATGCTGCAACAAAAGCAGCCAGGATTGCGATTCGGTAAAAGCGTACGATATTGTTTGTTATACTCACATGTCTCACCTCCTTTCAAAGGAAGGTAAATTGACTATCTCCCGACTTCTCTTTGGTAACACTGATCGGCTTCAGTTTCACACTGTGCAGGACACGCATCGTCGTTGTCAGCGCACCTGCGCACACATTCCGTGCTCTGGTTTAAACAGGTTAACTCAATGCAGGCTTTTTTCCCGGATACTTCAACTCGCTCACACCGAGTGAATGGACACTCGTCGAACTTGATCTGCTTGCATGCGGTGAGTTGCGAATCCGGAGAAACTTGTTCTTGTATTGGCCCTCCGCCCTGCGCCAAACCGCCAAGAATTGTATTCAGTATAGCATAGGCACCGAAAATAACAAATAGTCCGATGGTCGCGTAAAGCATGGCGGTACTGCCTTTTTGCACTCTGTCTGCGTTGCCTGCTGAAGTCAGCCACAAAAATCCGCCAACGATAAACGCCAGAAACGCCAGTGATCCAACAACTCCCAGAACCTTGCCTATAACATTGCCGATGGTGACTCTCAGGTCGTCGACTCCTCTTCTGCTCTCAGGTGTGCCTTCACTTCCACCGATTGGGTTGACGAGTTCAACCGTAGTGGCGTCAGGCGCTTGGATAGCAAGTACCGGTACCGCAACAACACCGACTGCAAGTGCAAAACCAAGAAAAAAGGATTTGATATACATAAATATGAGCTAAGGTTTGGGACTGGTCGCCGGACTTTGGCTGCCTGACGCCGGTGGACGAAATTCAGAGCCAACTTGGAGCGCGTCCAGGACAAAGTTGATGATAAGATACGCGCTCAGAGCAATAACCAAGCCAATCACGGCAGCAACCAATGCATCTTTTCCTTTTGTGAACTGCTCTGAGTTGCCCATGGAAATAATCATCATGACCCCGCCATAGACAAAAGCTAACAAGGCCCAGGTTCCGATACCGGCAAAGATAAAGTTTCCTATGTTGACCAGTAAACTCAGTAACTCGTTGGTATTTCTGCAGCCAATGTTGAAAAAGGCACAGTCAGGAAGCGGGCCGTGGTAGTCGGCCGGTTTTGTTGAAAGAATCGGGGTGTCCGTACCGGCGTCACCTCCACTCGAAAATTTACAGGAAGAAATTCGGAGCTTGTAGAAACCGTCGGCCAAGTTTTCATTTGGGAGCTCCCAGGTGTATGGCACCCAGTCGGTTTCATCAAGGCCACCCTCACACAGATTGCGTGTCATTTTTATCTTAACCGGCTCTCCCGTTGCCTGGAGGCCTTGCCAGGCGTCCTGAAACCTCCCGGGTGGGCACCGATTTGGGCCACCAAGCGACGGGACTTTGCCGGTCAAAACCTTTTCATGCTCGCCGTTGAAGAGGCTGCGAACAATCAGCTCTTTGCCAATGGGGATTGAGATGGTTTTCAGTCTGTCTCCGCCCGGGAGATTTGTTAAGTTGCATGGTTGATTTCTAAATGCACCCGTTATCTGGATGTTACAGATACACTGTCCCTGGGTTATTTCTGCAGAAGCCGGTGTACGTGTATATAACGAGGCCAAAAGTACAGCGCCAAAAAAGATGAGAGGTCTTATTCTCATAGTGTTTGTTGAATAATACGAGCTGTGTCGAGAAGTAAGTTTTGGTCTCGTTTGTCCGGATTGACGTCTTCCGGATACGGGAGCAGATAGTTTGAAATTAAGTTTTTTAATGCAGCGTTGGCAGTGTCTATGTCACGGCCGTGGTACCAGTTTTTTGCTGTCAGAACCTGGGTCGCAAATGGGCCAAGAGTGGGGTCTTCTTTTTGTTCAGCAATATGGGCACGGAGCGGTGAGGGTTGGGCGGTTGCCGCAGAGTAGGTCTTAATGTTGTCCGGAAGTGTGATAAAACGAATAAAGTCCCAGGCGATGTCTCTCTGTTCTGACTTTAACACAACCGATTCCACCCAATAGTTTGCGACATTGACGGGCTTCGCTTCATTCAGCTGAGGAAGTGGAATAACCGCCAGGTTCATCTGTGGAGCTCGCGCACGGATCCGTGACTGGTCATAGGCAAAGCCCATGTAAAAAACGCTTCGTCCTTGGGCAAAGGACTCAAATGCGTCCCCAAGGGTGTCGTTCCAACTGTAGACGTCTTTTGTTGGTCTGGCAAAGTCGGTGTAAAAACGAAGGGCTTCCAAGGTTGGATGTGAACTTTGAAGAGAACGAATGTTGTAGGCAAGCGTTACCGTACCTTTGTCCATAACATTCACCCCGTTTTGCATCATTAGAGCAGCAAAAATATCAGTGGCGTTGGGTATCGTTTGAGAGGTGCCCAGGGAGATGCCTGACTGTACAATGTTGCCGTTTGCGTCAAAACGCGTCGTCTCTTTTATTGCATCTCGCAGCTCTTCCCAAGTTGTTGGGGCAGTGGCGATGCCACTTTGGTCAAGCAAGTCTTTGTTGTAGTAGATGGCAAGTGAGTCGAGTGTGAGTGGTAGCCCGAATATATAGCCGTCGTACACGACGTCTTCGGCAACCGTGCCGGCAAAGTTTGACTGAATGGTTCGAGCTGAAGGCATGGCGTGAGTTTCAAAGGTCACGACCGGTTCTTTTGAGTACTTGCCCTTGTAGGTAAGGCTGGCAATTTTTACACTTTGTGGCATGCCGGAGAGACGGTGTTGATACCGGCCCAGCCAGCGAACATGAAGAGAAACCAAGTCTGGCGCAACGTCGTCTGCGAGCGCGTTCACAAAAAGTTTATCAAACTCCTCGTAGCGGATCTGTTTTACGTCTATAGTGATGTATGGGTGTTCTCGGTGATATGCATCTGCAAGTTGTTGAAGCGCATCGACGTCGTTAAAAACGGTCCAGTATGTAAGAGTGACCGGTTGAACCGAGAGAAGTTCTTGTTCGGACAGGCCCTTGCAGCCAACCCCGAGCAGGAGAATAAGTGAGAGGCTGAATAAGGCAAACAGGCGACGACGCATAGGTTTAGAGAAAAGTATGGTCAAGGATAAATTTGACAATCGCGTATCCTGAGAGGATCACGATCACTCCAAGCCCGCCCCAAAACATCGTCTCAAGGGCTTTGCGTTCTTTGTCAGCGTTGCCACCAGCCGTCATCCAGGTAACCCCGGCGTATACAAGAACAACCAGGGCAATGGTCCCCATAATTTGCATAACAATGCCGATGGCCCTTCCGATCACCTCCTGAGGTGTTGAGCTGGCCCCGAGCCGATTGAGGCTGGCAACATCCGGAAATGGGGCGTTGAAGGTTTGTTGAAACTCCGAGTTGAGTTGTTTTTGTGTCTGTTCGAATCTTTTGAGTTGAAGACGAAACTCTGCGCATGAACTTCCGAGTTTGAATGTGCACTTGCTCCTCACCGGGTTATCACGGCACAAGTTTAGACACTTTTCCTCTGTATCTGCCCACGCACCGTCAACACATGCAGGGTCTGCTGCCCCTGCAACCGAGTGGACACATAAGGCTTGGGCATCTTGGGAAGAGACCAAAAAACCGACCACGAGAGTCGCGACGCCTAACCACGTGCGGAGGTGACGCATAGGTTTATTGGTACTGACGTAAAAAAGTAACAAGCTCTGTCTTCATCTTTGGGTCCTTCATGGCAAAGTGGATCGCTGTCTTCAGAAGGGCAGTTTTATCTCCGGTATCAAAGTATGTTCCTTCGTATTGGTATGCTAAAAATGGTTTTTTCTTGGCCAACGCGTTTGCCGCATCTGCAAGCCATATTTCACCATCACGACCACCGCGCTGTTTTTCGAGAATGGGCCAGATATCCTTGGTAAAAATATACCGCATTCCGCCGGCAATAAGACCCTGTGGGGAGACCGAATTTACAGAAGGTTTTTCTTTTAACTCTTTTACTTTATATACCCGCGCCTCTTTTAAAGGTGTTGCATAGATATTGCCATATTTTGTCATCAGGTGAGCGTCTTCAATTCGCTGTACCCCAATGATAGAGGCATGGTGTTTTTCAAATACTCGAACCAGTTGTTTTACTACCGGGATTCTGGCATCGATAATGCTGTCACCGTCTGAGAAAGCAAAAGGTTCGTCACCGACAAATTCTTTGGCACACAGGAGTGCGTGGCCATTACCAAGGGGTTGCGCCTGGCGAGTATAAAAAAAGCGTACTCTGTCGGTCAACTCAATAAGTGGCTGAAGTTTTTCCATTTTTCCTTTTTCTTCAAGAAAGTTTTCCAGGTCGCGATCGCGATCGAAGTGATCCTCGATGGCCCGTTTTTGAGAGCTGGTAACCAAGATAATTTCTTTGACTCCACTCTCAACCATCTCTTCTACAATATACTGAAGAACTGGTTTGTCCAGCACCGGAAGCATTTCTTTGGGCATGGCTTTGGTTGCAGGCAAAAAACGTGTCCCAAGACCAGCGACAATAATGACACCTTTGCGAATACGAGGAAGTTTCATACAAATAGTATACTATGTTTTTGGTGAAGACACAATTTGAAAACCTAATTTGTTTACCTCGTCTTCAGCCAAACGTTGCAACTCGTCAAATGATACATATGAACTACCGCGCTGCTTCAGCTCTTCCACTTTTTGTTGAACCAGGTCGCCGCGCATTTTTTTCAGTTCGTCCTGAAATGAGGCTATATTCTGTTGGAGTTGACTGACACGGGCCTGGTCATGCACGACTGACGGTGCGTCATCGTCGTTCGCAATCTGAAGTTGGGCACGGAGCGCGGCAATGGCCTGTTGAACCTGCTGCATATGCAAAATAATATTCTGCATATTCTGTGTTGCGCTTTTTACCTCCTTTACTAGGTAGTCTGCGCGTTCTTTTGATGCGGCTGCCTGGAGTTCTGGGTCGACTTCTGCTTCTTTTGACTCATGCCTTTCGTGACGTTCACGATTGCGTTCGCGACTGTCGAGGCGACGCTCTTTTTCGAGTTGGTTCATAGTAGTTTATATCTTAGAGTGGTCTATCTCATTTTACCTTACTTTGGAAGTATAAAAAACACCGGTATCCCGTACGAACCGCTTGGTCCCGACTAAGTCGGGAACCAAATAGGTGAGGCAGGGATACCGGTGTTTGATGTAACGTGTCTAGCGTGTCATGAAGCCCATGAGGCCAGCGATACGAGCTTGCTTAATGGCCCGTGAGGTCTTGCGCTGATGTTTCGCGCACAAACCAGTACGGCGGCGTGGACCGATTTTCATGTATGATGAAACAAACCGTCGCAAAAGTTGGGTATCTTTGTAATCTACGACCGGGATGTTGTTTCCACAAAAGTGGCAATGCTTGTTAACTCGTCTCTGTACCTTTGGCATACGTTCTCAGTAATTTAAAATGGTATATCTTCTACCTTAATTTCTTCTTCAACAGGGTCATTTGTCGGCGGCGTTGTGGCCTGAGGTGCAGTACCGGCTTGACCGCCTGCCGCTCCGCTTGCTCCGCCAGCGTTTCTTGGCCCATCGAGCATGATCATATTTTCCACAACGATCTCGGTTCTGTATCGCTTTACCCCGTCCTGGCCGGTCCAGTCTCTGGTTTCAACACGGCCTTCAATATAGATTCTGCTTCCTTTGGTCAAGTATTGACCCGCAATCTCAGCTAACCGTCCCCACAACACACAGTTGTGAAATTCGGTGCGTTCCTGGCGAACGCCGCTTTGGTCAGTCCAGCTTCGGCCGGTTGCAACCCCAACGGTTGCTACGTTTTGTCCACCCGGGGTGGTGCGCACTTCCGGGTCGCGGCTTAAGCGTCCGAGAATGGTGGCTCGGTTGAGATCCATATAGTTTTCCCTCCTAACTTAAAAATAAATAAACTAAATATTGCCAATGTTTTCGTCCAAAATTTCGTCCAGTTTCTTATCAATCTCTTCAATACTCACAGATTCGTGTTTTTCAGTCTTTTCCGGCGCAGTTTCCGGCGCAGCCGGAGCCTGCGTCTCTACTTTCTCTTCGGTTTCTGCGGTCTGGGTTATCTGCTGTAGTTGCGCTGCGGCCATCTTCTTTCGTTGTTCTTCTGCCTGGGCCTGTTTTTCAGGATTATATATTTGAATCAGCGAGCGTAAAACAGTATTCAATAAACGCATTTTTTGGCTCAACACATGAGCTTGCTCCGGCTCTGCCTCAAAGCGGAAAAAGTAAAAATAACCATAGCGAATATGCTTCATCGGGTATGCCAAACGACTCTTTCCCAAGGTTTCTTGCTGTATTTTACCCCCGCCTACATCCGTGATGGTTTGTTCTACAGATCCAACAAGTGGGGCCAGCTCTTCTTCAGTGAGAGTGCCTGGAAAGATAGACATGAGTTCGTAATGTTTCATACAAAAACAAAAGTTCTTCAGAGTGAAAGTGTGCCTTACTATAGCAGGCAAGTCAACTTCTGTCAAGGCTGCGTATGTGATATACTGAGGTCAATCATACGCCTATGTTTGCTTTGCGTCTTTTTTCTATTATTACAGTAGTTTTGCTCTTCTTTCCGCTGTCTACACGCTCAGCAATGACAGGTGGAGATTTTGAGATTTTTGCTGACTCTTTTTCTATTTTGGAGGACCAGTTTTCTTCGGGCGGGGACTTTGGGCTCTTTGGAACTGGAGGTGAGTTTTTTGCGGAAAATGCTACAGGGAATACCTTTGAATTGCGTGGCGGGTTTCAGGCCATGGAACGCGGCTCTTTATCTTTACAAGTGAGTACAACAAGTGTTGCGTTGGGTCAGTTGTCCACGGCCGCAGTAACAACCGGTTCGTTGGTAGTGACTGTGTCAACGGATTCGACTACCGGATATACGGTCACGGTTGTAGAAGATGGAAACTTGCGTAAAGGAAATGGTGGAGATGTAGATAACATTGACGACGTTGCCGATGGTGCGGTGACGGCAGGTGTTGAGGAGTATGGCATACGAACGGTCGGAGGCGGTGGTCAACTTGCAGCAGATACAGCGATGACCGGAGTGGCGTTGGCAGTTGCGAGTTCGAATATGTCGGTTAGTCACGCGACCACAGTGCAGTTTCGGGCCTCGATTCAGACCAGCAAGACACGACAAGGAAGTTATACGCACACAGTGACATTCAGTGGGACGGTGAATCCGTAAAAATTAGCTATGATCAAAAGCAATTTTGCGCTGCGGGTTTATCGCCGCGACTGGAAAAAAGGACTTCCCTTTATTTCTATTTTTATATGCAGCTTTTTGTACAGTGTATTTTTTTCGATTCACTCAGCCGCTGCCTTTACGATTACACCGTTACGTCACACAGTCGTCTTGGATCCGGGGGAAACAAAAGAACTTCCGCTGTTTGTTGTCAATGATGAACAACAACCGTTAACTGTCTCAGGAGAAGTCGACGCGTTTACGATCGACTCAGAAACCGGTCAGGCTGTGTTTGGAGCAAAGGACGAAGCAAAAAATTGGGTGAAGCCGGTGAGTGGCGAACGTACTGTCGAGCCTGGCCAACACGGCGAACTTGAGTTTGCTATTACAGTGCCGAAAGATGCAACCCCGGGGGCACACTATCTGGGAATATTTGCAAAACAGTCACCCGGGCCCGGGACTGTCGGAATAGGTGCACGCGCCGGTGCTCTTTTATTTTTGCATGTCTCAGGAAGTGTGCGTGAAGAGTTGGTACGAGATGACTTCTCTGCGGATTCACGTTGGTTATTTTTTGGATCTCCAAATATTTTTTTGCAGTTGCATAATGAAGGAACCATCCATGTTATTCCTCAAGGCGAGATACAAGTTGTGAATGCTCGTGACAAGGTTGTTGCAACTCTGCCGTTGAACTCAGAGAGCGAGGCTATTTATCCTGGGAGTAAGTGGAGACAGGTATATCATCTGGAAAAAATTTCCTGGACAAATATCGGGCCACTCACCATTCGTTTGCAAACACAGTACGGTATCACAAAGCAGGTGATCAGTGACGAGGTGAAAGTGTGGTATGTACCGATGGTTGTTGTGGGGCCAGTTGTGGTAGTTGTAGTTCTGTTGAGTTTTTTTGTTGTAAGACGCACGAGAAAAGTATGAGAAAGTACAGCGCATATCCGCTTTCGTTTTTTATCGCAGGGTTTTTGAGCGCGCTGATCTTGTCGTTGACCGGAGTTACGGTTGTTTTTTCTCAGGAAGCGGTTGACGTGGGCGCGACAGTGCCTGCGTTATGTGGTAATGGTGTAAAAGAAGGCGCAGAATTTTGTGACGGCAATGATTTGGACAATAAAACGTGTGTCACACAAGGGTTTGCAAACGGGGTATTAAGTTGCAAAAATGACTGCACCTTTGATACCGGCGCTTGTCAGGCGGCAGGTGGGGGGCCTGGAGGTGGAAACCCTCCGCCAGGAGACGGTGGCGACGGGGACGGTGGAGATAATGGAGATGGCGACGGTGGTGACCAAGGCGATGGAGGCGATCAGGGTGATGGCGGAGATCAAGGAGACGGAGACCCAGGACCAGGACCTGCTGGCCCACCGGGCGGACCGATTTTTGGAGGTGGGGGCGGAGGGGACGCACCGCTTCAAGCCGGTGAAGGCATCACGTTAAGCCATGTATTATTTTCACTTGCGAACGGGAGTATCCCAACTCAACCAACCGGTAATGTTGTGACGACTTTGTCAGGTGACCGAGTCGTTGTCGGTGTGGATTCGCGCGTATTCGGCAACCGACAGGTTGATTCCATTCAGTTGCGCATTGATCAAAATACGTACCCGCTGCTGCGTGACGCACAAGGGCGTCTTTATCTCGCGACCCTTCGTTTGGGGAGTAGTGGGAGATTGGCTGCAGAATTGGTTGTGACATATATCAATGGCTTACAAAGCAGAGTCTCTTTTATCTTCTCCAGCCAGTCACACGGTCGTGTCACAGAACGCGGAACAGATACGTTGTTGCCAGGCACAAAAATAACGTTGTGGGATGTGACTTCCGGCGCGGTGTGGAGTGGCGCAGCGTTTGGCCAAGTCAATCCGACGACTGTGGGCCAACGTGCACTCTATGGGTTTGTAGTCCCAAATGGAACATATAAGTTGATTGCAGAACAAAATGGATATCATCTGCGAGAGACGTTGAGTTTTGTTGTACGTAATCACGTTATTGCACAAGATATTAAGTTAATTAAAATTCCTCCGAAGCTCTCGGACGTTTTAGATAGTGATCTGCCTCGAGCCGAAAAGGCAATACTGGCAGTACGGGTCTTGCAGCAACAGGCAACTGAAAAAGCGTTGATTGCAATCGAGGCAGTTGAAGATGCGGCAAAAAAAGTAGATGAGATTGCGGATGATCCTGAGGTGGAGGCTGTGACGCGTAAATATGTTGCGCCGAGCACCATTGGTGTGGCAACTGTGGCAGTAGCACCGTCATTGACGAGTGTGGCACTTCCGCTGTTGCGTTATATTTTCTTCCAGCCGCTGTTATTAGTGGGACGCAGAAAACGACGAGAGTGGGGAGTAGTGTATAACAGTTTAACGAAGTTGCCGCTTGACTTGGCCGTGGTGCGTTTGATCGATACTAAAACAAACAAAATCAAACAGTCGCGTGTCAGTGACGCGCAAGGGCGCTACTTATTTGTGGTGGAACCCGGCACGTACATGTTGGAGGTCACACGTCAGGGTTTCAGTTTTCCATCGCAGCTTTTGAAGGGGTACACAAGCGACGGTGAGTTGTTAGATTTGTATCATGGTGAGTCGATTGAAGTGACCAGTGAACATATTGGCATTACACCTAACATTCCGGTGGATCCATCTGGTATTCATAAAACACCAAAGCGGTTAAAGTGGGAGAAGCGCGGACGTGGTGCGCAACATGTTGTTTCGTTGCTCGGTATTATTTTGACCGCAGCATCGTTGTACATTGTGCCAAGTTGGCTGGTTGCCGGGTTTTTGGCTGTGCATGTGTTGATGTATGTTGGATTTGTGACGTATGTGAAACCAAAGAAACCACAAGGGTGGGGAATCGTGTATGACAAGAACACAAACAAACCTGTAGCAAATGCGGTCGTCCGGCTGTTTACCAAAGAATATAACAAGTTAGTCTCCACACAGATTACAGATAACAAAGGGCGATATGCGTTTTTGGTTGGTCCGAGCACGTATTATGTGCGTTCGGAAAAAGAAGGGTATACACCAACTACTACAAATGAGATTGAGGTGAAAGGCAAGCCGAGTGAGGGTGTGGTGTTGAAGGAAAAAGTGGGACTCGACAAACAAGGTGGTGGAAACGTCCAGCAGCACGAAGAAACGAAGTAGTCTTTAAGAAAAATAGAGGAACAGATTCGTGAACCGCTTGAGGATCTGTCCCGATCTCAATCGGGACGTACCCCGAGTAGCGGGGTGAGACTCAAATAGGTGAACGAATTTGTACCTCTATTTTTAAGACTGTTGATAACTCCGCTGCTGGATGTTTCTCAACATACAAAAAAGATGTAGACTAAATTTTAGGTGCTAGAGGACGTTTCGAGTGTCTTGGTGTCTTTTCCTGGGTGTCTCAACAGGCGGACGAGAGACGATGGAGGACGAGATGGGAGACGGACGTTTCCACTGGCCGACCGGCGCGTTCGCGCTGGCGGTGTT
>MFQB01000057.1:0-1103 GCA_001784275.1 Candidatus Magasanikbacteria bacterium RIFCSPHIGHO2_02_FULL_47_14 | reverse complement strand
CAACGGCGCGCAGACCACGCCCCACACCGACTTCGTGGTGCAGATCGGCGCGACCATCCGCGGCAAGTGCGGCTTCGACGCGACGGCGATCGCGGCGGCCAACCAGGCCAACTTCGACAACGTGGCGAACGCGCAGACCGCGACGCCCCTCAACCAGAACGGCGCGTACACCACCGCCAACGGTTCGGAGACCGCCCACGTCGTCCCGTCCGGCAGCCCGGCGATCACCCTCAACTCGGTGGCGTGGCGGCTCCCGCCCGGCTACGCGATCGCGGCGAACCTGATCGACGGCGGCAGTTACGCGGCTTCGGACCCCCACTACGCGCGCCCCTTCGGCCCCGCGACGACCGGCATGCACGCGGGCATGGTGATGGCCGAGACGGACATCATCACCGGGTCGGCGCAGTTCGGCGGCGAAGGCGAGACCGGCGGCGGACTCACCAGCGCCAACGTGGCGACCACGGCGTAGGGAGCGCAGCGGTAACCACCCACAACCTTCGCCTGCGCGCTCCGAAATAGCGGCGCAGGCAACCTCCTCGTCCCAGAGACGTCGGGACAGGGGGCGGATAACGTCCTTCAGCACCTGAGCAGGAGGGGAAAGCGGGCGACCCGGTGGATACTGGTTCGCCCGCGCCCTGACTTTGATCCGCAAGGGTCTTTTTTTATTGACATTTTAGCGAGATTTTTTTATCCACAATTCACGTTTTTTTCAAACCTTGGTACAGTCTATTTGCACCTCATCACTGAGGCGCAAACATATTAAAAAGGAGGGGGTATGAAAAAAGTCTTTTTTATTTTTCTCTCATGCGTGGGAGTTTTTTTATTTTTTCACTTTTCGGGAGCCGAGCCCGCACCGAGTTCAGTTGTCATTACCGAGGTTGGTACCTATGAGTCAGCACAGCATGAGTGGATTGAGATCTACAACCCAGGTCACGAAGAAGTAGATCTTGCAAACTGGATTTTTTGGGAAGACGGAGTAAATCATCAGCTCACATTAACTTACGGCACGAGTAGCTTGTTGCGGGCAAACCAGTTCGCAGTCATCGCACAAAATGCAGACAACTTTTTGCTCGATTATCCTTTAGTCACTTCAACGGTCTTTG
>MFQB01000056.1:6345-9317 GCA_001784275.1 Candidatus Magasanikbacteria bacterium RIFCSPHIGHO2_02_FULL_47_14 | reverse complement strand
CAATACCCACTCAAACTTTACAGAGGTGGATAAGGTAAAAAGGGTTCCATCTCCGTCGATCTCAACATCGTATACCGCTCCACCAGGGCTGGGATCCCATCCGGTTGGTGTCCCATTTACCTTATCCACCTCTGTAAAGTTTGAGTGGGTATTGTCACCGCCGACATCGAAAAAGCTGCCTCCAACATAAACACTTGTTGTAGTAACCTCAAGAGCATACACCGTACCAAAACCAAAATCCGGATCCCAGGCAGTCAGTTCTCCTGTTGCGAGACTCACTGCCGCACCACTATTTCGCGTTGTACTTGAGACAGTCTGGAAACTTCCGCCGAAGTAGAGATTCGTCGCATCCGAGTCCATGGCATAGACGATTGTACTATCCAACTTCGGATCCCAACTTAGGGCAGTGCCGGTATCCGGATCAAGAGCGGCAAGAGCGGTCCGTGATGCGCCACCGATCTCTGTAAATACTCCTCCGGCATAGAGGACCCCGTTATAGAGGTATAGGTCGTAGGTCGCGGCGTTTGGACTGGCGTCAAACCCGCTATCCAGCGATCCGTCTGACTGTAAATGAATAAGACTATCGCTCGTCTGACCATCCAGTCGGTCGAAGTCCCCTCCTACATACCACCCGCCTGACCCATCCGAGACGACATCCCACACCTTTCCGCTTCCCCCACTCTTATACAATACAGGGTAATTTGCATCTCGCGTTTGTGTTGTCGTATTTATTACAACACCATACCCACTCTGTGGCCCCACAAATGTAAAGTCTCCGCCTATATAGATAGTTCCGTCTCCACCCACGACCAAGTCATTGATCGTTCCATTCGTCGCCCATGTCTGAGTCTGGTTCAAATTTGGTTGTCCAAGTGCAAATCGCAAGTCACTAAAAAATAATATAAGGCTCGTAATAAGCGAGCCAAGTACAATAATGAATATTGCAGTCGTATGTCGAATTTTCCACGATAACCCTTGGGGCGAGGGCGTTGGTGACATAAAAATATGAAAAAAATACAGAAATCTCACACATGGTGTGAGTAGACACAGTATAACAAATTTTTCTGTATGTAACAAAAAAGATCCTCATATCAACTCGGACCTCTTATAATTCCCCACATTGGGGTGGCCAACGGGAATCGAACCCGTGATAGCAGAGCCACAATCTGCTGTGTTACCTCTACACCATGGCCACCCCACTATGGATAATAATTCGATAATAATAAGGAATTTTGCGTGCAGCAAAGTATATCCAAAAGAAAGCAGGATGTCAACGCAAGATGCGGCGTCTTCTACTTCCCCATTCTCTCAAACGCCCGCAATATTTCCAAAGGCACAGCAAAAATGACAGTATTGGACTGATCTGAACTGAGGTCGTTAATGGTGCTCAGAGTTCGTAAGTGGAGCGCACCGGGTGCATTTGAGAGTATCCCTGCCGCCTTTGCAATATTTTCTGCGGCCAAAACCTCGCCACTCGCTTTAATAATCACCGCGCGTTTCTCTCGTTCGGCCTCTGCCTGTCTGGCAATAACACGCTGCATGTCATCAGGCAAGACAATATCCTTTAACTCGACGCTCTCTACCTTAATTCCCCATTGGTCCGTTGCACTATCCACGATGGTTCGAATCTTGTTTGCAGCCACCTCACGGTTTGCTAACAGATCATCAAGTTCCATCTGTCCGATCACGTTTCTCATTGTTGTTTGAGCCAGTTGACTCACTGCAAACCAAAAATTTTCAACTTCCAATACTGCCTTTGAGGCATCGGCCACCTTATAATATATGACTGCGTTGATCTTGGCTGATACGTTGTCTTTGGTGATTGCTTCTTGAAATGGAACATCAACCGCCTTGACGCGCATGTCAATTTTCGTCATGCTTTGGAAAATAGGGACTATCAACCTCCAACCCGGTTCCACCACAGTGACAAATTTTCCAAACTGAAACTTGACGCCACGTTGGTATTGGTTTACCTGGCGGATGCTGATTAACAGGATGATACCGACGAATACAACGAGAGAAAAAAGCGAATCCATATCTGCGGGTTAATGTAAATTAAAATTTACACTCTTTTGCCTTAACTTAGATGTAATATATACTTAAATGTCTCACTTGACAACAGATCTATGAGTTGCTAGGATTTATCTACAACCTATTAAATATCAAGAAGTGCTGAGGGAACTGACCCGGTGACGCACTACCAACCTGTCCTATTTTGGAAAAAGGTGGTTCATTCAGCCCCAAATGGGGAAAGATATGGCCTTGACTTTAAAGGCAATTCGTGTATCTTACCCTGTATTCGGGTGAGATTTTTTGTTTTTTGGCTAGTGATCTGAGGTTTTGAGACTTTAGATCGGTGGCAGAAACCACCACGACCAATCAGACAACAGTGTTCCACAGTGGGAGGCGAACATGGACAGCGGCGGAACGAGGAGCAACGAGACCAACCCCGACATGGTGACCCGGACCAGGGGCTGGACCGTGAGAGACCTCTTCTGGGGACTCCTCAGCCTCTTCTTCTGGGTCTCCGGCCTGCGCTGGTGGACCCTGCGCCGGCTCGATCGGCTCCGGCGGGTGATCATCTCCTGCCTGGACTACTTCCCGGACCCCTGCGCTCACGACATCGAGAAGCGGATGCGGCTCTCGCCGCGGACCATCTCGATGGCTCGGAAGGGCGACCTGGTGGTCACCTTCAATCCTCCCAGGATGGCCTTCGTGCGATATCTACAGGAGACCCACGGGTTCAGGCACCAGGTGTACTCGCCGGAGAGGTTGTACGGAGAGTACGGGGGCGACTTGCTGAAGTCGATCTGCCTCGACACCCGGCTGGTGGCCATCTTGCGAAGGCACGGTGGGGTTCTCGACCCGCTGATCCAACGGCGAGGCCTGGTGGAAGTCGCAGAACTCACGGAACAGGAACTCCCGCGCAGCGGCCGGTGGCTCCTGACCAACGATGACGTCCTCAGCAGCCT
>MFQB01000056.1:0-6337 GCA_001784275.1 Candidatus Magasanikbacteria bacterium RIFCSPHIGHO2_02_FULL_47_14 | reverse complement strand
GCGGACCTACCCTGAGCTCCGCCTGCGCAAGGCGGTCTCGGCCGGCGGTCTCGCGGTTGTGGCACTCCGCCGTCCGGATCATGGCGAGATCTGGCGCCAGCGAGATCTGGAAACCCAACTGCCCGACGTCGACTGGCGCACCTGGGACAACGATGACATGGCTGTTGAACCCTTCGTTCCCGGCCTCCACCCCTTTTCCGTGATGATGCGCATCACCGCAGTCGGCCCGGTCTTCCGGGAGACCTGCGACCGCATCGTCTTCGGTGGGACCGAATCCGGGGGTGGAATCACCCCCTCCGCACTGCCGCGACCGGTGCTCCGCCGCGCGATCCGCATGACCATGCGCTTCGGGTGGCGTCTCTGGCGCCTCGGCTACCGCGGCGAGGCGGACATGGACTGGGGACTGGCGGACGGTGGTGGGCTCGTCGCATTCGAGTCCAACGTGCGGGTGCCGGCGACCATGATCCAGGTGGCTCTGCGCCAGAACCAGGCGAACGGCCAGGGCGTTGCCCTGAGCCGCGACTTCATCCAGGTCGGGGCCACCACCTCGATCGACGAGGTCACCAACTTCCTGAGGAAGGCGATCGTCATCTGCGGCCGCACATCGTACCTCGACCTCAACTGGAAGTCGGACCGCGGCTTCGGGGTGTTCATCACCCTGGAACCGCAGAACGGGGTCATGGCCTACATCGTGCTGGGCCACTCGCGCGCCCAGGTCCAGAAGGTCAACGAAGTCCTCTCAGAGTGGTGCGCCGAGCAGGCCCGAACCGGTGCCGCGCCGGCCGCTGCAGAAGGCGGTTGACCCACGCTCTTTCTTCCCGGTCCGACCCACCAACATAGGTGGCTTGCCAAAGGGCAGGTGTCGGACCGGGGCCTCACATCTAAGCACTCAATTTTTTGAGTTCTAAGACGAACTAAAAATCCCCAAAGCGGGGATTTTTAGTTGGGTCATTTTCGTTATCCACAGCCTCCGGCCTATTTTTTGTTAAAATAAACAATTTTTGTATACACCTGTGTACACTTTGACTTTTTTATTTATTCACTGTTTGTGGATAAAAATACCCACTTTATATTTTATTGTACGACGTTTATTATTCTCTAATTTTAGCTGAGTATTATATATGTTAACCAACCAATACGCAAGAGGCCCATTCATAAAAAATCAAACTTTTTGTTTCGCATGTCAAGGCTTTTTACCAAAAAACGTCACGCCCCCATCCACCCTCTTTTTTGAAAGACCGCCTGCACCGCCTGCCTACCCTACTCAAACATCGCCAGCTGTTGCAGTCTGTTCAATGTGAAACTCTTTGTCAAAAAATATTACAGTTCTTAAAACTGACGCCTCTCTCATACCAAAACTTCTCAAACACCACAACTGCAACAGGTTGTCTGCCCTAGACAGACGTCCTCCATCTGCCTCTAACCTGTTTAATGTGAAACAGCCCTATATATACAAAAAAGAACCTTTTAGGTTCAGTTTAAATAAATTGTATACACTATTGTATACAATTACTCTCTTTTCTTTGTCCAAGCCTTCTGAAATAAAGGCAAACTCAGAGTGGAGAGCAAAAAACCAAGGGTTGGAACAACAGCATGAATATACAGCTTCACCACCTTAATAAGTAAAAAATAAAAGCAAAACTTTTCTCGTCCAACTCGTTTCCGATTGTTTACCTAACTCTACCGTGACGCTTCGCTTCTCAGTTGCCTGGACGCGTTGTTCTAGTTCTTCAAAGAAGCCGTACTCGGGTATCCTATATATTCTCCAGCTAAGTAAATGTGGACCAGAGGGGAATCGAACCCCTTACCTCAGCAATGCGAATGCTGCGCTCTACCAGATGAGCTACTGGCCCGTAGAGTACTGATTCTACATGGTTTAAATCCATTTGTTAAGGCACAAGGCTCTGCCAGGTAGTTTGTTGGCCGTTCGCGCGCCCAGCGTGCGCGCTCACTAACGTAGCTGGCGACCTCGGTCCCGACTGAGTCGGGACCACCATGCCCGGCCGCTAGCGCTAAGTTGCCACCAAACCACCTGGCAGACCCACTATGTGCCCCCAGTATGAATTGAACACACATTCTTCCCTTAGGACGGGAATGTTCTATCCGTTGAACTATGGGGGCAAATTTGCTTAAACTACAAGTAATTTAAGTGTCGTACAATATTTATTTATAATTAGCCTTTCTTTATTCCTTGGGGGATTCTATACTAAATAAACAAATATTTCAACTGTTGCGCTGTGAGGTCAGCCTGCTATAATACAAGTCCTTATGCAAATACTTCTCCCTCTCGCCTTACTCATCCTCTTAGCTGTGTGCGGCTTTCTTTTTATAGTCTACCGCAAGCTACAAACACTTCAACAGCCTCAGGCCGGGGAACAAAACATGTTCATGCTTTTACAGCAACAACTCCAGGAGATGACCAAGACGGTCGATCAAAAGATGGGAGAGACCTACCGTTCGATGGGGGAAAACCAACACCGACTCCAGCAGACAATCCAAGATCAGTTTGCCCATAATGCGCAGATCATGCAAGGTATCACCGGCAGCAGCACCAAAATGATCGCAGAGATTACAGAAAAACTGACCAGTCTCGACAAAACGAACCAGCAGGTTATTACATTCTCTCAACAACTGACAAACCTGGAAAAGGTCCTCACAAACCAAAAACAACGCGGTAACTTGGGTGAAGCCGGTCTTCGCTTGGTACTAGAAAATATTCTTCCACCAACCGCCTTTGCCTTGCAGTACCAATTTGATGATGGGGACATCGTAGACGCGGTAATCTTTGCTAAAGAAGGCATGATTCCAGTTGATGCCAAGTTCTCTTTGGACAACTACACCCGACTTATTAACGAATCTGACCCGGAGAAACGCGCACAGCTTGAGAGTGAGTTTAAAAACGACCTCAAAAAACGCATTGACGAAACCGGTAAATACATTAAACCAATGGCTGGAACCATGGAGTTTGCCTTCATGTTTATTCCTGCAGAGGCGATCTACTACGACCTACTGGTTAATGAAGTTGGTGCTGTGAAAGTCAATACTCGCAATCTAATTGACTACGCATTTAACGAGAAAAAGGTAATTATAGTGTCTCCGACAACTTTTGCAGCATATTTGCAAACCGTTTTGCAAGGCCTTCGTGCATTTCAGATTGAAGAAGGTGCAAAGGTCATTCGCAAAAACGTTGAGATGCTCACCAAACACCTCAAAGCCTACGACGACTTTATGAAACGCCTTGGTGTGAGTCTTGGCACAACCGTCAACCACTTTAACACCGCGTACAAGGAGTTTGGAAAAATCGACAAAGATATCGTCAAAATTACAGAGGGTGAACGCCAGATCGAACCGCTCTCCATTGACAGGCCCCAGGCCGACGACACTGACGCAGACTGACGCCCTTGACATTTGAGAGTATTTCCGCTATACTTCCTTCCACTTATTGACTATTTTAAGAAGGTATGCCAATTAAAGCACATGCGAAGAAAGCGCTCCGCCAGGCGCAAAAACGTGCCGCACGAAACGTTATCGTCAAAAATGCTTATAAAAGAGCCGTCAAAGACGTTACAAAAGCTGTGGTAGCTGGCGAAAAAGACATTGCAGAAAAAATCCGCATTGCCCAGAAAAAGCTTGGTAAAGCTGCAAAGCGTGGTGTTATCAAACAAAACACCGCTGCTCGCAAACTCTCACGCCTGATGAAAAAAGTGAACGGCGCAAAGAAAAAGTAATTTAAAGCGTGGTTTGTTCCACGCTTTTATATATTTATATGGAATTCCGAATAGACAGATCAAATCTCGATCCAGAAACAAAGGCACAACTTGAAGCGGCAGAAGCTGCGCTGCGAGAAACGCGAGAAAACAAACCTGACTACAACATTCGTATTCTTCAAGATTGGATGGGAAGAAAACTTACTTCATTGCATGGAGCTCTTGAAATGCGGAGCATGTCACCAGCCGACGAGGCCCTCCCTGTGGACGCACCAGAAGTTCAACGAATACAAAACGACATCCTTGCTGTCGTGCCGGAGTTACGTGACAGTACCACCGGACAAACCTATGCCGAAACTTTTGGAGGCAATTTGGAAGCTAACATAGATCCACGAGTACTGCCCTATGTTGACCAACTTATCCATGAGGTACAGGCCATAGTTACAGGCAACGGCTCTGCCTCTGCGCAGGCCGAGGCCTTGTGGCAAATGATCGAACGTGTTCGTCAAATCAAAAACGTCGAACAAATCCCGGTGATCAACTAACAGCTATACGTGACCCAGACAGAGTCTCGCCACAAATACATCAAGCAATACAGACTGGTCCCCGCGACCGGTCTTTATTTTTGCGTCTAAATCAAGAAGGTCAGAATAAATTTTTTGAAGCTCCTTCATTGAATATCGTTTGGCTAATGGCAACGCTTTTTTTACAACAAATGGATGCAGCCCAAGCTCTTTCGCAATGCGATCACTCTGCGGGTTGTCGTCGCGTTCAAAAAAATCTCGTATCTGAAGTAAAATGCGAAACTGGCGCAGTATCATGGCAAATAAGTACAGTACGTCTTTGCCTTGGTCGTACTGCTCACGCATCATTTCAAACACATCTTTCCCCTGTCCACCAACAATAGCGTCCACGAGATTAAAGATATTGTCATCAACCTTCTCGTCCAAAAATAAGGCAACATCGTTTTGCGTAACTTGTTTATCACCTGCGTAAGATATCAATTGGTCAACAAGCGAACTCAAGTGCCACATATCTCCGCCAATGTGCTGTCCCAAAAAACTGACAGCGCCCCGATCGATACTGCCACCTCGCGTTGTCACTTCTTCCTCAATCCATTGCGTTAGTCGTGCCCCAGCCAGGGTTTCAAAATGCTGAGTATATTTTTCTTTTTTCAGCCGATCCAACAGTGCTTGCTGTTCTTTCTTTTTCCAAGAGTCGCCGCTTTCCCACAAAACCAAAATCGTATCAGCCGGTATTTTATCCTGTTCAATAATCTCCAGCAGGGTGCTACACAGAGATGGCAACGAGGAAGAGATGGCGTTTTCTAAAACCACCATCCGCTTTTCTGCTAAAAAAGGACTGGTGTACAGTTGTTCCAAAATAGTTGGTAACTGCTCTTTCTCACAGTCCAGACGCATAACATTCAGCCCTTGAGGATCGCGGTCAGCACGAAACTTCTGCATCATTTTATGTAGTTGGTTTCGACTTCGAAAGGTGTCAGGTCCGTACAGAAAAATTATCATAGTGCCTGTATTGTAATATGCGGACTCTTGCTTATCAAGCAGAAGATATTTTGCTATACTTTGTTTAATTTTGGAGGGTTGATAAAGGTCGAGATTATCAAGTCATTTCTAAATTATATTCTATGAAAAATATGTGTTGTGGCCCACGGGCCGCTGATATTGGACTGTTCTTTCTCCGTTTGGCCGTAGCAGCCATCTTCATTTCAAAAGGATGGGACAAACTCACAAACATCGATGGTGTGATCGCCATGTTTGAAGGTTTGAAGTTCCCAGTAGCAGCCTTTTGGGCATACCTCGTGGCTATTGTTGAGTTTGTTGGTGGTATCGGAGTTCTCCTGGGTGTGTATACCAAGGTGTTTGGCACTCTTCTTGCCTTTAACATGCTCGTCGCACTGTTGGTAGTCCATACAAAGATGCCCTGGAACTCCGCGCTTCTCCCGATCTCTTTATTTGGTGGAGCAATGGCGTTGATGGGTGTCGGTGGTGGTAAATTCCGATTATTCAACAACAAATCAGAATGTTGCTGCCCCGGTTCACGAATGGCTGCCAAAGAACCACCAAAGATGTAACACAACCAGTAAGTTTTCCAAAATAAAAGTGACCTACAGTGGGTCACTTTTTGTATACGCTTGTGTATACAAAAAAGATAAACAAAAAACCGCCTGGTAGCGGAGAAGTCCTTTGGAGCCAGCTCGACGCACGGTCGAGACTGGCTCCGGTTGAGTGTTGAAGAGAAAGACTGAGCCCGGCTGCTCGGAGACGGAGGAGGCGCGGGCGCGGCCGATCAGCGATTGAGGACGCGATCGCGGCGGTCGCTCAAGGCTCGGGCGGCGCCGGCCATCAGCAAGAAGGCGGCGCCGGCCAGCACGACCTCGAGCACCGAGAGGCGCCACGCCACGATCATGGTCTCTCCGCCCTGGACCAGCATCTCCTTCATGATCCACGCGGTGATGAACCCGACGACCGCCAGACGCCCCCACGTGGTGAGCGGCCCATTCCAGAGCTTCACCAGCTCCTTGGCCGTGCCGACGACCACGCGCCAGAGGGCGATGATGATGTCGGCGGTGGCGACCAGGACGAACGGCAGCAGGAACACTGCCAAGA
>MFQB01000055.1:30106-31190 GCA_001784275.1 Candidatus Magasanikbacteria bacterium RIFCSPHIGHO2_02_FULL_47_14 | reverse complement strand
TTAAACTGGAGTCAATTGGTCGAGATGTTACCAGGTTAACCCGTGGTCGTTCCTTAGAAGACAAGAAGGCAGGTAAATAGTAGAGTCAGCCATATGCGTATTGCACACATTGTTTGTTCATACCCCCCGTATTACAGCGGGATGGGAAATGTTGTATTTGAGACCGTGAGCCGACTTGCAGCACGCGGACATGATGTTGAAGTTTTTACACCAGGGGTGTATGAGCGAAGGGAAGTAAAGCCAGTCGAATCAACACCAGAACAAGAACATGCACCGGAGCTGCAGTCTCGAGTAGATTATGCCCATCGTTTGAAGCCAAGTTTGTCATACGGCAATGCCGCACGCATGCCCCAGCTCCAGCAAGAGTTGGATTCTTTTGACCTCGTTCATTTGCACTATCCATTTTTTGGTACGGCTAACCTTGTGAGGCGCTGGAAGATACGCAATCCGGGTGTGCCGCTTGTGATCACATATCACATGGATGCGCGCGGCCCTGGTTGGAAGGGTTTGATATTTAAATACTATAGTCAGTTTTGGATGCCAAAGATTTTATCTGCGGCCGACCTGCTCATTGCGAGTTCTTTTGATTTTATTCATGCGAGCCAGGCGAATACTTTGTTTGAAAGCAATAAAGAAAAATGGATCGAGCTGCCCTTTGGAGTTGATGCGGATCGTTTCCAGCCCCGAGAAAAATCTCAAGAACTTTTTGACATATTCAACTGCGATAGCACATACCCGACGTTGTTGTTTGTTGGTGGCATGGACGAAGCGCACTACTTTAAAGGCGTTCCAGTACTGTTGCGAGCACTGCGGCTTCTGAAACAACATGAAATGATGCCACAGGCATTGTTTGTGGGAGACGGTTCGCTTCGTCAATCATATGAAGAGCAGGCGCGTGGGCTTGGGATTGACGATAAGGTCCGGTTTTTAGGTTATACACCGGACGATATCTTACCGGCTGTTTATAATATGGCGGATGTTTTGGTTTTGCCATCACTGCACCAAGGCGAGGCATTTGGCATGGTTTTGCTTGAAGCCATGGCGAGCGGTGTCCCTGTTGTTGCAAGCGACCTTCCAGGAGTTC
>MFQB01000055.1:27832-30054 GCA_001784275.1 Candidatus Magasanikbacteria bacterium RIFCSPHIGHO2_02_FULL_47_14 | reverse complement strand
CCTTGCCGAAACAGTTGAAGGATTTTTTTCAGAAAAAACTGACAGAAACGCATGGTCACAGAAAGCCAGAAGTGCAGTTCTTGAAAAATACAGCTGGGAAACAATTATCGCGCATCTTGAGGCTGAGTATAGGAAGTTAGTTTGATGTTTTCGTACTCTATGTTATACTTTTTATATACTTAGATAATACCTCTGTATGGGACGATTTAAAAAGGGATTATTTCTAGGAAGTTTATTTGGCGCAGGCGTTATTTGGTTAACTTCCACACGGAAAGGGAAGGAGGTTCGCGACCAGTTGCTCGACTATGCTGCTGAAGTCTACACCCAGGTCCGTGAAAAGATTGTCAGCTCAGATGCATATGAGAATATGACAAAAAATCAGTATGTCGCGTATGTGAAAGAAGTTGTGGATCGATATGCAGTCCAAAATAAACTTGCAGAAAACGTAAAAAAGATGGTTATACGACTCGTGAGTGGTCAGTGGGACTTGATTGAGAAGGAGCTCAAGAAAAAACGAAAGAAGTAAAGAAAAATGAAAAAGAGGCGCCTCAGGCGGCCTCTTTTTTTCCACGTCGTCCGCTTTTGAGCGTTCCTTTTTTATACTCCTTCATCGTTTTATGGACTTTTTCCTGAGCCTTTTTACTGTATTTACGAGTCATATTTTACCTCCTCATTATTTTGTGGTGAAGCTCGCTTCTGCTGAAAGAGCTGAGTTGTCTGAAGCATCAGAAGATCCGACTACGTAGTAGTACGTTGTATTCGATGCGAGTCCGGTGAGTCGTACTGTATGAAAGTAGGTCATTTCGTCCGAACTTTTGGTTGGTGTGCCGGTGGTTGAGACTGAGGTAGCAGTGCTCATCCAGAGATCGCTGTCGCTTCGTTCATTTGTTGCCCAGATAACCAAGGCGCTATCAGCGTCTACTTGCACAACAAATGGTCCAAAGATTTCCGGAATCACAGTATCCACAGGCATGGTTTTGAAGGATTTGATGCCAGATACTGTTTTGTTACCGGCTTCGTCAGTTGCCTCAATTGTGACGTAGTATGTGCTATTCGCTGACAAAGAGTCGACGTCCACTACCTGCCGTGTTTTAAGTTCAGTTGCGAGAAAGACTTTGCTTTCACTTTCTACCACAGGTGTTTTGGTGCTTACCAGAACACGTCCTTTTGCTTGTTCGTTTGTACTCCAGGAGATTCGTGCACTGTCGTCAGTAACTAACGACACACGACTGCTGAGAATTTCGGGCGCCTGAGTATCAGGCTCACTTTCAGACCTTGTTGCAAAGGATTTCACCTCAGAAGCTGTTGCATTTCCGGCACCGTTTGCTGACCGTACAACATAATAATAGTTTGTGCCCGGCTTTAAGTCAGTCAATTTGAGACTGTGAAAGAAGCCGAGGTTTGTACTAGACTCGATTGGGTCGCCACTTACATCGACTGATTCTGAAGTACTGATCCATACAGAGCTATCTGCGCGTTCGTTGGTAAACCAGACAATCCGTGCTGATGTCTCTGTTTTTTCCATAACTGTAATATTGAACAGTCGCGGAGCCATCTTTTTTGCTATCCCTGGAGGGAGTCCTTTGTTATCTTCCATTCGCTTTTGTATGCCAGGTGCGTGGCGTAGACCCTTTGGAAGGTCATTCACATCCAGATCTATTGATGCGGATCCTGAGACTGAGTTGGACAACTCACCATAATCTCGCGCAGAGGCGGGAGCGGCGAAGCCAGTCACCAGGAGGACGGCACCAAGAAGAGAGAGGATTTTTTTTGCATGTTTCATAAGAAGAAAGGTTAAAAAGTAAGTAAGAAATCGACCTTTGAGAGATCTGGTTTCTCTATAATCCTTGACGAATAAGCCGGTTTTTTCTTACCAATAAAAAAGACAACTTTTACTCAAGTTGTCTTTTTTATCCAGTTCTACTCATTGACGGATCGCTCGCGCTTTATAGACATAAGATTTATATCCATAAAGCGAAGGCGAGCAATCCGTCTCAGCTCCACAGGTACCAGTACCCGGCCTGTGTGGAGTCGTCATCACGGGTAGAGACGCGTGGCGTGCTCGATGAACTTCGACCCGGAGAGGTCATCTTCCTCGCCGAACACCTCGGTCGCCGGATCCACGATCATGATGGCCAGGATGAACGGCGCCCAAAAGTTCGAGCGCTCTCCCTGGATCTCACTCACCACCACCGGGCGCTTGAAGTCCAGTCGGACGCATC
>MFQB01000055.1:16460-27825 GCA_001784275.1 Candidatus Magasanikbacteria bacterium RIFCSPHIGHO2_02_FULL_47_14 | reverse complement strand
GCCGATCCCATAGCCGCCGGTCAACTCCACGCAGGCCACGCCGAGCCGCTTATCGCCATAGCCCTGGAAGAGCATCAGGAACTTCATTCCGGGGCGCAGGTCGGCGATCACAGCGCCGGCCGACTTGTCGTACACGAAGGCGTCGTCCTCGCGGTAGCGATCGGCACGTTGCTCTTCGGGGGTCCGCTGCTCGTAACGCAGGTTGACGCCGACCTTGGGACGCTCGGCCCCGAAGGCGATCACTGTTGCAGGTACCATCACATCTCTGTTGGGCAATTTGGAAGTTGGCATCTTTCCCTACCTTTCTGGGTTTGAAACTAACACATTCTTCGTATCTGGTCAATATAAAGCCATCTCAGTATTTCTTTTTTCTTGTGTTTCACTTTATTGTTTGTTAGGATGATCTCTATATGCAACGTGCAGAAGTTTTTGGTTGGAAAAATTTAGTTCAGTCGTTTTGGTACTTGTTGGGCAAAGCAAAATGGAAGTGGTTATTCTTGACGCTTGTTATTTTTGCGGTTCAATTCTATGTTGTCGTTCCTGCGCTTATCGTGGGAAAAGTCGTAGACTTACTTACCACATACAAGAGCGGGGACTCACTGAAGTTGTTTTACATATATACCATCACACTCGGCGTGTCATTTATTGTAGTGTCCTTCATACGCTTATCACTCAAACGAATGACCGGGAACCTCATGAGTAACGTGGTCTATGAAACAAAGGTAAAAGGATTTGAAAAGCTGCTTGATTTTTCACTCGCGTGGCATTTGAACGAAAATGCCGGAGCAAAAGCCCAGCGAATAAACAGTGGTATAGAAGCCATGCGGGTCTTGTATAGACGGTTGAATAGTGAGATTCTGCGTTCACTGGCCTCAATCGTTGGTGTGATGTTTGTTTTTGTGTTTATTCAGCCAAAGTATGTTCTTTTCTTTTTGATATATATTTTGGGGTTTTGGGTCATCGTTTTATCTTTTAATCGACGTATTCAGAGAGAAAACGATGAGTTTTTTTCGTCTGTGGAGAAGGCAGGCGGCTCGTATGTTGAGGGTCTGAGCAATATTTTGACGATAAAGACTCTTGGTGCGGGCTCTGATTTTAAACGTCATATTGCAGGCAAAGAGAGGAACATACGTGACCATGAGTACATATTGCGTTTGATAAAAAACAACATGTGGAAGTGCTATCAGGCATTTAATGGGCTGTGCTATGGCGCTTTTCTGTTTTTTATTGTTCAGGATGTGTTGGCAGGACAGGTAACGGCAGGTGCTCTGGTCATATTTTATGGGTATATGCAAAAAGTTGTTGAAAATTCGAATGACATGATTGAGGTCTATGAGGTAGTTTTGGATGCAAAGTCTGCAATGGGCAGAATGATGGGTATTTTTTCAGCAAAAACCAAGACACATTCGGGAAAGAAACATTTCCCGCACGGCTGGAAAGAAATTACCATTGATCGGTTGCATTTTACCTACGAAAAAGGCAAAAAAGATAAAGATGAGGAAACAATAACTAATGTTTCTTTTGTCATCCCCAAGTTTTCCAAAGTTGGTCTCGTAGGTAAAACCGGGAGTGGAAAATCCACCTTTGCTAAAATTTTGGCAGGCTTATATCCAATAGACTCGGGGAGTTATCGTATTGGCGATGTATCATTTTACGATCTCACGCACGACGACCAGACTCAAAAAATTACGTTGGTGTTACAAGAGACGGAGATTTTTAATTTGACGTTGCGCGAAAACATTACGCTTCTTCGAGATATCGATGATGTTACATTAGCCAAAGCGTTATCCATTGCACAGTTAGATGAAGTTGTTGCGCAGCTACCAAATGGGTTAGAAATGCTGGTTGGGGAGAAGGGCTATCATCTTTCCGGTGGAGAACGTCAAAGAGTCGGTATTGCTCGTGCCATATGTAAAAATTCTCCGATTATTATTTTGGATGAAGCAACCTCGTCCTTGGATAACAGAACAGAGTTTCTTATTCAGGAGGCGCTCGAGACACAGCTCAAGGAAAGGACAGTTATAAGTATTGCACACCGTGTTTCAACACTGGAAAAGTCTGATGTAATTTATGTCTTTGACGGCGGAAGAGTTGTAGAAAAGGGCAAGTTTGATACCTTAATGGGGGATACGAGCAGTAAATTTTTTGCTTTGAACAAACGAAAAAGCAGTGCTACGTAGCGCTGCTTTATAACGTGTGCTCGGGGCTAGGGATTCGAACCCCAATAAGCAGATCCAGAATCTGCGGTCCTACCATTAGACGAGCCCCGAATAGTGCTTTTTGTCGGATCACTATACCACATCCCAGAGACAAAATCAACCTTTTATACGACCTCTCCTCCAAAGGCAGCGGCCAACTCTTGGAGTTCGTGGTTTTGGCTGGTATTTGAAGTTTGTACACCCTGGCTTCCTTCTTTTACGACTACAACCAAGTCAACGCGAATACCCAATGACTCTGCCAGCATCTCAGTCAACTTGCGATAGGTGGGTTTGTCCATCAACTTGTCCTTGTGAAACTGATATTGAACAGACAAGGTGATTGTTGTCTTTTCTATGCTTACAATCTCGGATAACTTTAAAATAAACACCAAAGAAGGGGAGACGGATTCCAGTTTTTGAACGAGTTGTTGCCACTCGGTTCTGACGACATTCTCATCAAGCAAGCGCTCTTCCTTGCCTACAAGCTCTTTTACTCGCGCAGTCACTGACTTCTTGGCTGTTTGGGCTGGTGGTGCTGCAATCGGCGCGGGAGGCTCCACTGCAGACACAACCACCGGAGCGCTCTCAGTCTTCACGACTTCACTTTCGCCTTTGCTCCGATCACCGCTGGGTGACTGCCCGCGACCAGCTGTCTGTCCACAGGTTGAGATGACCAACATTTCTAAAGGAAGTTGGGGGAGTGGGCTTAACTTAATCTGGTTTCTGCGCTCTATCAAACCGTCAATGAGCGCCATCAACCTTTCGGGTGTAATGTTTTGTTTCAACTCGAGTACTTCTGCCTTTGTTTCGTTGCTATCAATCAACTCCGGCCACAAGGAATTTTCCATTTGCGCCAGTAAGATTATTCGACAAAAACCAGTTACCGCGTCCATAAACTGAGTCATATCCTGGCCGCGGTCTGCAAGTTTTTGAATTATTGCCAAAGAAGCAGAGACATCTGACTCAACGACTGCTCGAACGAGGGCGTGGACGTCCTCTTGAGGAGAGATTGGTAGAAATAATTTTGCAACGTCAGGAGTAATGTTTTTTTCACCGGAAGAAAGAATTTGGTCCAGCAAACTCACAGCATCTCGAACACAGCCACCGCTTTTTTGAATGATGTAGCCCAGAACCTCTTTATCAACTTTTGTAGACTCAGTCTTCGCAATTTTTTCCAGGTATTTTTGTAAAATATCACGAGCAACTGTGGAAAAGGAGAAGTGTTGGCAACGAGAAACTATCGTTTGGGGTAATTTTTGTGATTCAGTTGTGGCCAAAATAAAGACAACGTGTGCCGGTGGCTCTTCCAACGTCTTCAGAAGCGCATTAAACGCGCTTGTGGAGAGCATGTGCACCTCATCGATGATAAAGACCTTATATGCTGACTTGCTCGGTTTAAATCGCGAATTTTCGATGATGTGTTCGCGGACATGATCGACACCTGTGTGACTGGCGGCATCAATTTCTATAACGTCAATGGACCGACCATCACGAATTTCGATGCAAGAACTGCACTCGTCACATGGGTTTGGATCCTTTGTCTTGCGTTCCTTACAGTTCAGAGCCTTTGCGATAATTCGTGCAGTCGTGGTTTTGCCAACACCCCGTGGTCCTGAAAATAAATAGGCATGCCCAACGCGCCCGGTAGTAATCTGGTTTGAAAGGGTTCGAACGATGTGTTCTTGGCCAATGATAGCCTCAAAATGCTGTGGTCGATGGATGTGATAGAGTGCCATAGAATTTACCCATTATAGCGCACTCCGGCAGGGCCAGTAAAGCCGCCGCTTGTCCTGGTTTTCATTCTATGCTATACTGTCCACATTATTCCTCGTTTAGTTAATCTAACTGTCTTTCTATGCCAAGAAAGTTAAACCCAGCTCTGGCAAAACCATTGACTCTCACTCCAGAGCTTGAGGCAGTCGTTGGAAAAGGTCCAATGCCACGCGCACAGGTTGTCAAGAAGCTTTGGGAATACATCAAAGCAAATAACTTGCAGAATCCAACCAACAAGCGCCAGGTTCGCGCTGATGAGAAGCTTCTTCCACTCTTTGGTGGAGAAAAGGAAGTCAACATGTTTGCAATGACCAAGTTGGTCTCAGCACACATGTCATAAAAAGTAGAGTCAAATTAAAAAACTAGTATTCCATGCCGAACCGCTTGTGTGACTGTCTCCTCGCAGGGAGACGACCCCGACTAAGTCGGGGTAAAGAGGCGCACAAATAGGTGAGGCAGGAATACTAGTTTTTAGTTTACAAGGATTCTATTTTTTAATAATATTTTCCACAGCACCCCATTGGCTCTCGCCATCTTCTGGAATAAGCAATATCACGTCGTCACCAACTTGGCCTTTGTGAAAGGTGACAGAGGCTGTAAGGATTTTGTAGACTCGTCCGCCGGCCAAGACACTCCATTGCGCAAGTTGTGGATCGGCCAATAACTCGCCACGAACTCGTTGTCTGGCAATTGGACCAATTTGTTTATAAATGAATGTCCCGCGTGGGCTGATGGTTAACTTCATCATGTCACCCTCAACAAGTTTTGACTTACTAGCATAGTTTGCCGGTACCGGGTACTCTTTTCCATCTGCACCAACCATATGTTCTCCGCTGAAAACCCCCTCAATCACCTGACCTTCTTCGATATTTGGAGAAGAAAATACTTTCGTTGTCTCAATTTTGCCAAGTGTTTTGTTGCCGGAAAGAGAGCGCAGGAGCGTATCAATGGTGTCCTTCATGCTATATAGGGTTGCCTTAATCTGCTCCACTTCTGCTGGCGATACGGAAACAGTGGTTTCTGTATGAGCAGGAACTTCTGTAGAGTTTAGGAACGAGTCAAGTTGCAAATCAGCGGAGAGAAGGTCGTCTTTTTGCATATTGGTGTTGGTCTGTGGTTTGACAAAAATTATTTTATTTTTGATGAGTTCGCTGAGACATTCCATAACAAATTTTTATGTGATGTCTTCCACTATATCACAGCGAATTTGGAGTGTCTTTTTCTTGGTGGACAGGGGGGGGAAAAGATGTGCACGATTTGATTTTACAAATCGTTATAAACTTGCCTCAATCATGTCGGTGCGAGACTTTGCCTCTGAAACACCCAGTTTTGTTCGTTCCAAAATCTCTGCCTCGACAATCCGACGGTCTCTTCCATATTTCAATCGAGACAACTGCTTAATCGCTTCTGCCAACTGTTTATTTCCTGGTTGTGCCGGGTAGGTGTTCATATTAAACGGTTTGGCGGCTTGGTTATCAATCAATAACTTAATATAACACGAAAATTGTGGCACATTAATGAGGTCATAGGCACCGAAGGTTGGTGCAAACTCTTTTGCAAGAATTTCAGCATCATCAGGGCCGATACGGAATGTTGAGATCGTTCCAGCATTGCCAAGCACCGCGTCCTTAATTGCACCGCGTCCTTTTTCATCAACAAGTTGACCAAGGTATTGGTGTGCAATGATCAAGTCCAAACGGTATTTTCTTGCCTCTGACAAGATGGTGGCGATTGAGTCAGTGACAAAGTTTTGAAACTCATCGATGTAGAGGTAGAAGTCCTTGCGCTCCTCTTCGGGGAGGGATGCACGGGCCATCGCGGCCATTTGGAGTTTAGCAACAACGATGAGACCAATAAGTTTTGCATTCACCTCACCTGTGGTTCCTTTAGAAAGATTGACCAAGAGGATCTTTTGCTTGTCCATAATCTCTCGAAAGTCAAAGCCGGATTTTTGTTGTCCCATGATATTGCGCATCATCTCATTTTCCACAAACCGTCCAACCTTTGAAATGAGGTACCCAAGCATCTCTGACTTGTGGAAGTCACTGGTCTTTGCCATCTCTTTTTCCCAGAAGGAGCGAACAACCGGATCTTTTAGTTTTTTCAGGTACTCTTTCACGTAGTCATCATCAGTAAACATGCGCGGAATGTCGATGATTGTCCCCGGGTTATTGAGGTCGGCCATAAGAGTCAACATCACGTTTCGCATGTTGTGCTCGAACATCGGGCCGATCATTTCCGGGGGGAAGAGTTTATAAAATATCGCGATCATCTCTTGAACAGCAAAGTCTTTTTGCTCTTCACTTTTTGCCTCTAGCATGTTCAGCCCGATTGGACGATCAACATCGGATGGGTTAAAGACCACCACATCATCTGCGCGATGCTTTGGTATATGCTGGAGTACGTATTCAACAAAATCCCCATGTGGATCAACAACGCAGACACCTTTGCCGGCTTGTATATCCTGAACAGCCAGATTTTCAATATACACAGATTTTCCGCCACCTGACTTACCAATAACATAAAAATGGCGTCTGCGATCTGCTTCTTTCATAAAGACCTTGGCGTCTTGCCCCCGGTAGATAACATGTCCAAGCAATAATCCGCTGGTGGGAAGATTTGCAGGAGGCGGGGCCTTGCGCGACTGCAGCCATGCAATGTTCGGTGCCTCGGTTGAGTGAAGTGGAAGATGCCAGAGTGATGCAAGTTCTTCTGTATTTAACACTATATGGCGGTGTGGATGAAATGTGCGGTAAATGAAGTCCTCAATCAGTATTGACTGACGTCGTGGGATAATACCTTTAAAACTATTGCCATACCGGTAGAGGTTAAACTGGCTGAAGGCGTTGACCAGATTTTCAAGGTGGAGCTGCGCCATGGATGGATCGTCTGAGGCAGACAAAATTCGAACAGTCACGTCCATCCCACCCTTACTCAACTTTTCTTCAATACCTTTAAGCATCTCTTCTTCCATGGGAGAGAGTTGATATGACTTGTGTTGTTCTGAAAGATTTTGGTTTTTGCGAGATGTAAATAACTGCCCCAGGGTTTCCGTTGACTTATGAAAGCCGCGCATGAACGCTGACTGATGTGCTACGCGTTCAAATTTTTTACCTTTTCGTACCTCACGAACAATGCGTACGCCCGGCCGACGCCATTTCCTTTTAGCGCTTCGCACGACAAACTGAATGGCTGCAGCGCTGTTATTTTCGCGAATGCGAGCCAAGGCGTTGAGAAAGCCGGAGAGCGGATCCGAGTCCATTTTTTTATACGTTTTAAATGGAAAGATATGCTTACTTTGGTCGACGAGGTAGGAACCGACGATCGTGCTTTTTTCTGTAAAAATATTGTAGTCTGTCATCTCATCGATCTGTGCATAGGGATACTGTGCATGGATTTGTTGTTCAATAAATGAACGAAGACGCTGCGGTGTATCTATGTAAAAGTAAATAAGGCCATTATGAACAACCATCTCAAAAGAAAATGTGTCGTCGCGACCGGCAAGCCATGCGTGGAAACCACGCTGTGCCTTAAGGCCTGCAACCGCCGAGAACAGTGTCTCAGCAATGCCGATTTCTTCTTTGACAAAGTCCAATCGGTCTTCTTGTGATGACTGGTTGTTTTGGCCCTCAGTTTTTTTTTCTTTCGGGACCTGAATTTGGAGTACAACCCGATGAAATGCCTTTTGTGCTCGGGTTCTACCATGAAAAAAACCCCGCAACAAAAAAAGGGAAGCGGCAAGCGCTCCGCTTCCGAGAAGAAAAATAAGGATGCCTAAAAGAACAGGGTCCTCTGTCACAGCTTGAAGTTGGTACGGCGACTGTTCAGCAGGGAGCGCGGCAAATTGAAACACCCACACCATAGGTTAATGTTTTGTATACATTTTTTGTTGTTGATGCGCCAACGCAATAATTTTGTCTGTCTTGATTTTCGCTTCCTGGACCAAAAAAAAGCGGTTCACTCCCGGGAGGAGCTTTAACCACTCAACAATAAGTGAAAAAATACCTTTTACTTTTACCTTTGTTGATCGTATCAAGTTTCGTATCTCCCACGCGATTTTTTCTCCCTCAATTTTAAACTTTTCCCGCTGAAGAGGCGTCAGTTCTTTGAACGCGTCTTTGAGTCCTTCTTCAAGGATCGTCTCTACCTGTTGGGTCAGTTCGTCGCGAACCTGTGGGATCTGCGTTGGTTTCTGCGCTTTTGGTTTGCGAAGTTTTCGTTTCAGCCCCTCGATTGTCTCATCAAGAAAACCCTCAGGTTGTGTGGACGAAATCTTTTGTTCCTGTCGCTCTCGAACAGTTTCTTGCTCCTGCCTTGAAGCCTGCGCTGCCTGTTGTTCCACAGGTCGAAGAGTTTCAGGTTGCTGAGGTTGGTTTTCTTCACGCAAAAATTCACCCGGGAGAGGTGCTCGACCGGTTTGCAGATAATTCGAATCAAATGAATCCTTTGACTTTGGGTCCATACTGATAAAACAGGGATAGTATATCATACAATTGATTCGCGGCGCTATATTTGCTATAGTTTAAGCACTCCTATGAAAAAACCATATTTTCTGTCACTGACCATTCCGTACGTGAATGCGTCACCCCACATCGGGTATGCGCTCGAGGCGGTACAAGGTGATGCAATGGCGAGATATCAGAGACTGTGCGGCAAGGACGTTTTTTTTGTCTTTGGTACGGATGAGAACTCTTTAAAAAATGTTCAGGCAGCACAGAAAGCGGGGAAGCCGGTTCAGGAGTTTGTTGACGAACATGCTGAGGCATTCCGCGAGCTTGAAACCATATTAGACCTTTCAAACACTCATTTTATTCGCACCACAGAGCAACGTCACGTCGATGGATCTCAGAAGTTGTGGAATTTATGCAAAAAAGAAGATATTTACAAAAAAGCCTACCGTGGCCTGTACTGTGTTGGATGTGAGATCTTTTATGCACCGGAAGAACTTGAAAATGGCTTGTGTCCCGAGCACCAGACCCGACCGGACGTTGTCGAAGAAGAAAATTATTTTTTTCGTCTTTCGAGTTATCAAAAAGAACTGAAACAAATTATTGGTGATGGCTTGATAAAGGTGTATCCGGACTCACGTAAAAATGAGATGCTTGCCTTGATCGATAAAGGGTTGGAGGACTTCAGTATCTCTCGTTCACTCGAGCGCGCACATGGTTGGGGGATTCCTGTACCGGGCGATCCGTCTCAAATCATGTATGTTTGGTTTGACGCGTTGACCAACTATCTGACTGCATTGGATTTTCATAAGGAGCAGAGCTCCCCGTATACAAGCTACTGGGTTCAACCAGGTGAAGAAAAACGAGAGGTGATTCATGTGTTGGGCAAGGGTGTTGCCCGCTTTCACCTGGTGTACTGGCTTGGGATGTTATTGTCCGCCGGTCTCCAACTCCCGACAAGTGAGTTTATTCATGGGTATATCACGGTTGATGGCCAAAAAATGAGCAAGTCACTGAATAACGTGATTCACCCGAAGAAGTTGGTAGAGACGTATGGCATTGACGCAGTAAGATATTACTTTTTGGGAGCCATCTCAGCCTATCAAGACGGAGACTTTTCTGATGTGCGTTTTCGTGAGATCTACACCTCTCATCTGGTGAATGGGGTTGGAAATTTGACCTCACGCATTTTGAGCATGATTGAAAAATATCAAAATAACTTGATACCGCACAAAGCCGACGACTTGTTTGACACGGTCGGTTTTTGGAAGAAGTACCAGGAGGCGATAGAACGATTTGCGTTTCACGACGTCGTCCATAATATTCAAACATTGGTTACAGCGCTTGATACCACCATTTCAGAAGAAAAACCATGGGAATTGGTGCGAAAAGGCCAGCCGGTCGAGGCGTTGTTTTACCGCCTTTCGGAAGGCTTGCGCCATCTGGCCCTTGCGTTACTGCCAATAATGCCACAAACTGCGGAGAATATACTGGTCCAACTTGGTCTTGACCCAAAAAAAATGGACGTCTTATCGGTAGAAAAAGAGTGGGGTCGCTTGGAGCCCGGTACGCGTATTCAGCGGGCTGAGGAGGTACTTTTTCCTCGGTTGACTTCTTAAAAAATATTTATGTCGTTTGTCGACGTCGTATTGCTTATCATCGTGGGTGGTTTCGGCTTATTTGGGCTGTGGTTTGGATTTATTCACACACTCGGATCTTTGCTCGGGACGGTCTTTGGCGTCTACGTTGCAACGCGCTACTATGAGCCCGTGGCCCAATGGTTGGTCCAACACACCGGATGGGGACAGAATCTGTCACGGGTGCTGGTTTTTGCGATCAGTTTTATCATTTTAAACCGCCTTGTCGGTTTGGTGTTTTGGCTGTTAGACAAAGTATTTTCACTTGTCACACGATTACCATTTATCAACTCACTCAATCGGATCGGCGGGCTTGTCTTTGGCGTTGTCGAGGGGCTGATCAGCGTGGGATTTATTATCTACTTTTTGGAGCGCTTTCCAATTTCAGAAAGGATATCACATGCGTTAGCTCTTTCTGTAGTCGCGCCATTTGCACGTGATAGCATTGCCGTACTTTTACCACTCGTTCCGGATGCGCTTCGGTTGATTCGTGCAACATTTGATTACGTTGAGTCTGTTGTTCGTTAGTATGCTGTTTGATACGCATTGCCATGTCCAATTCCAGGCATATTCCGATGACCGTGAAGAGGTGATTCAAGACTCACTTGGAAAGGGCGTGATCATGAACATGGTCGGGACGCAAAAAGACACCAGTAGAGCCGCAGTTGAACTTGCCGAGGCTTACAACAATGTCTACGCAAGCATTGGAACACATCCTATTCACCTCCATTCCACCCATGTGGACGAAGAAGAGTCCTCTTTTCAATCTCGTGAAGAGGATTTTGATGATGCATACTATGAGACGTTGTACCAGTCTTCTAAAAAAATTATTGGTGTTGGAGAGACCGGTTTGGATTTGTTTCACCTTCCTGCCGACGTCTCTGTAGAGCAGGTGTTGGAAAAACAAAGGAAAGTGTTTTTGGCGCATGTTGCATTTGCCATGCGTCATAATCTGCCGTTGGTGGTTCACTGTCGTGATGCGCATGATCAGATGGTTGAGGTTCTGCATGCATTGGACAAAAAGCCCCGGGGCACTATTCACTGTTACACCAGTGACTGGATACATGCAAAGCAGTATCTGGAGATGGGATTTTATTTAGGATTTACCGGTGTGATTACCTTTCCACCGAAAAAATCAAACCCAAAACTACAGGAAGATTTATTGGAGGTGGTGAGAAATGCACCGCTCGACCGGATACTTTTGGAAACTGACTCACCATATCTCACACCAAATATCCGTCGCGGAAAAAGAAACGAACCATGGCTGGTGGAGGAGGTGGCAAAAAAAATCGCTGAGCTACGCGACATG
>MFQB01000055.1:0-16433 GCA_001784275.1 Candidatus Magasanikbacteria bacterium RIFCSPHIGHO2_02_FULL_47_14 | reverse complement strand
TAAAGTTCCGATGCCAGTATATCCCGGTGACAAGCCGCCGGAGATGATTCAAATAACAACAGTTGAAAAGGACGGGTTTGCAACGTCTCACACCGTTGCGAGCATGCATGTGGGAACACATATTGATGCGCCGGCACACATGGTCGCAGGAGGGAAGTATCTTTCAGAGTATTCCCCGGAACACTTTTACGGTCGCGGAGTTTTGATTGATGCGCGTGGGAAGGTGGAGATTGATGAGACAGCACTGCAAGGTGTTCAACTCAAAGCAGGGGATATTGTTCTGGTTTTAACCGGTTTTTCCAAGAAGTACACACAGAAAGAGTACTTTGAGAGCTACCCGGTGATAACCGATGCTTTTGCTCACTCACTGGTAGCGGCAAAGGTTCATGTGGTTGGGTTTGACAGTCCAAGCCCGGATAAGGCTCCTTTTGCTGTCCATAGAATTCTTTTGTCCGGAGATGTGCTTATCTTGGAAAATCTTCTTGGTTTAGAGCAGTTATTAGGCATAGAGCAGTTTGATATAGCTGCTTTCCCTCCAAAATTTCACTCTGATGGCGCGCCTGTTCGGGTGGTTGCCATGATCTGATTTTGCGCTGAAGTTGGCGTCGTTTGTATATTGACAGTGGATAAAAACTAGGGTACACTATTGGCACTGTATGGAAAAAAAAGATCGGGCGTACATGCTGCTGGGTCTCAGAATTGTTGGGGATTTTGGCGCAACCATCGCAATCCCGGTCGTTCTATTTGTCATCGTTGGACAGTACATTGAAGCACGGTATGGATTCGGCCCGTGGCCAACCATTATCGCGTTTGTACTTGCTGCAGTCTTATCCGGACACATGATCTATAAAAAAGCAAAGCAGTACAACATAGAATATCATAACCTTGAAAAACCAGACGATGAAAAGAAAAAGTAAGTATGGCAGAGATTCATATTCCGACACTTGCACCTGATATATTGTTCCATATCGGTTCAGTACCCATCAGTAACACCGTTATCAACGCATGGATTGCAATTCTCATTTTTTTTGTCTTGGGCTTAATGCTTCGCAAACGAATTTCCTTGCGCCCGGGCAAGTTGCAGAACAAGTGTGAGTACATCCTTGAACTGCTTCTCCCATATTTTGACCAGGTAACCGGAGACCGAAAAAAAACCATGCGGTTTTTGCCCATGGTAGGATCGGTCTTCTTTTTTATTTTACTGTCGAACTGGTTGGGTTTGCTTCCGGGCACAGGAAGTATTACTGTCGGACATTCATTTTTGCTTCGTCCTGCAAATACGGATTTGAATCTTACGGTTGCCATGGCTCTGGTTTCGGTCATCGGGTCGCACCTTATGGCTGTCGCAAGCATTGGTGTATTCACTCACATCGGAAAGTTTATCCAAATCAAACCCTTGTTCACGAGTATTTTGAAGGGTCCGATGGCTTTTTTCACTGCTCTGATTCAGTTTGCTGTCGGACTTCTCGAAGTCGTCAGTGAGTTTGCAAAGGTTCTTTCCCTTTCCTTGCGTTTATTTGGAAATGTGTTTGCCGGCGAGGTTTTGTTATCAGTAATGAGTGCATTGGTGGCAGCTGTTGTCCCGGCCCCGTTCATGCTACTTGAGCTCTTGGTTGGACTTATTCAAGCCAGTGTATTTGCCATGTTAACACTCGTCTATTTGACTGTTGCGAGCGATGAACCACATGGTGCGCATGAAGAACATGCATAAAGTATATGCCCGTGCCCGTCTCAGGCGGACACGATGTCTACTTTATTCTTAACCGATATACAACACGAGGTTAAATACCCCTTCCCCTCGAGGTTATATATCAAAAGGAATCTATGACACACGAGTCAATCGTGGTAATGGCAAAGGCCTTTACCATGGCAATCGGTGGTATCGGACCGGCATTTGCTATCGGCAAACTTGTTGCCAAGGCAATGGAATCGATCGGTCGCAACCCGGAGGCATCTGGCAAGCTCTTCGTCCCAATGTTGTTGGGCGCTGCATTCGCAGAAGCTATCGCCATTTACGCCTTGGTCGTGGTCTTTACCCTCAAGTAATTGAACACATGTCTGCTATCTCAAGGATGGCAGACCCAGTCCACTTATTTGTTTTATACGTATGCAACTTGCTGTAAACTCACCCGCACCGGTAAAAGAAAATGCACGCACAACCACCGCAGAAGCAACGGACGGTGGTGTCTTGTCATCGTTGGGACTCAATGGCTACCTCTTTGGTATTCAGTTTTTTAACTTTGCCCTGGTTGCATGTATTGTCTGGTTTTTGATTTTGAAACCTCTGACCAAGAAAATGGAAGAACGCAAAAATTTGATCAACGACAGTTTGGAAAAGGTAAAACAAGTCGAGACAAATCTGCGCATGAGCAATGCAAAGTTTCAGGAAAAGATTGACGAGGCAAAGATTGAATCAAACAAAATCATTGAACATGCACATCAGGAAGCTGTTGCCATGGGCGATCAGATGAAACAGCGGGCAAAAGATGAAATCGCGCTATTGGTTCAACAAGCAAAGAAAAATATTGAAATTGACCGTGAAGAAATGCGTGATGAAGTAAAAAAAGAGACGGTGAACCTTGTTGTTTTGGTGGTGGAAAAGTTGCTTGATAAAAAGTTTACTGCTGAAAAAGACAGGGATTTTATTCAGGATATTTTGAAGGAAGTGAAGTAATATGGTGAGACTGACTTCAACACAATGGGGCAAAGTTCTATATGAGTTAACCAAAGATGTAAAATCCAACTCAAAAGAACTTGACCGTGCGATTGCGCTGTTCGGCGATATGCTCCAAAAGAACTATGTTCTCAAGCGGATCGATGCGATCATTGAAGCATACGAAGCGTACGCAAAAAAACAAGCGGGGGTAAAGGAACTGGTGATTACAGCAGCTCGGAAACTCAACGTCGACGAAATAAAAGATATCGAAAAACATTTTGGAGATACGGTGGAGTCAACGGTCGTAGTGGACCCGGGTATCATTGGAGGAGTCGTCGTAAGAAACGGCAACGTGATTTTAAACGGGAGCATTGCCAACCAACTTGAACAACTGAAACATAGCTTATAACTTTCCTATATGTCACACACGGACCAGGTTATCCAGAGTCTGAAAAAACACATTGAATCGTTTGAAAAAACAGTTACTGTAGAAGAGGTCGGTACTGTTATTGAAGTTGGTGATGGTATCGCCCGCATGACCGGTTTGGAGAAGTGCCAGGCACAAGAGATGCTTGAGTTTGAAGATGGAACTTACGGACTGGCGTTAAATCTGGAAGAAGAAACTGTCGGTGCCATTATTTTGGGTGAGTTTAGAAACATTCGTGAGGGCATGACAGTTAAACGCACCGGACGCATTATGTCTGTTCCAGTTGGTGACGTGTTGATTGGCCGTGTCGTAAACGCTATTGGTAAACCAATAGACGGAAAGGGCGACGTTAAAACGAAAGATTTTTATCCGGTTGAACGTATTGCACCCGGTGTGATGAGTCGTGAGCCGGTAACGACGCCGATGTTGACCGGTATCAAGGCAATTGATGCGTTGATTCCGATTGGGCGCGGACAGCGTGAACTTATCATCGGAGATCGTCAAACAGGAAAGACCGCCATTGCCGTTGATGCAATTATCAATCAAAAGGGCCAGAACATGATATGTATTTACGTTGCCATTGGCCAAAAAGAGTCAAAGGTTGCACGTATGGTTGCAAAGTTAGCTGAGGCCGGCGCTCTCGAGTACACAATTGTTGTGTCTGCGGGAGCCAGTGAACCTGCCCCAATGAGTTACTTGGCGCCATACGCGGGTGTCACGATGGCAGAGTACTTTGCAGACAAAGGAAAAGACGTTTTGATCATCTACGACGACTTAACCAAACAAGCATGGGCATACCGTGAGATGTCGCTGCTCTTACGTCGTCCACCGGGACGTGAGGCATACCCTGGAGATGTATTTTATCTCCACTCTCGCTTGCTGGAGCGCGCGTGCAATTTGAACGAAAAATATGGTGGTGGTTCGATCACCGCATTGCCAATCATTGAAACGCAAGCAGGGGATATCAGTGCTTACGTTCCAACCAATGTCATTTCCATTACTGATGGTCAAATCTTTCTGGAATCAAGTTTGTTCTACAAAGGTATTCGCCCGGCATTGAACGTTGGTTTATCGGTGTCTCGTGTGGGAGGCGCAGCACAGACCAAACCCATGAAGAAGGTTGCCGGTACATTGAAACTGGACTTGGCGCAGTTTCGTGAGTTGGAGGCATTTGCCCAGTTTTCAAGTGACCTTGATCCTGACACCAAACAAAAAATTGAACGCGGTAAACGGCTCACAGAATTGCTAAAGCAGCCACAGTATAACCCAGTCCCGGTAGAGGAACAGGTCTTGTCTATCTATGCTGCCGGGAACGGATACTTCGACCATATTGCAGTTGAAGAGATAAAAGAAAAAGAGCAGCAATTTTTGGAGTTTGCTCGCAAGTCAAAGGCAAACTTGTTAGAAAAAATCAAAGCAGGTGAGTGGAGCGATGAGGTGCAGGCGGAAGTTAAAGATGCTTGTGAACAGTTCAAAAAATAAAAAGTATGGCATTGTCGACAAAGACAATTAAGACACGCATTAGTTCGGTAAAGAACACAAAAAAAATCACCAAGGCCATGGAGATGGTTGCGGCTGCAAAAATGCGTAAAGCGGTCGAGGCCGCCTTGAGTACTCGGATGTATGCCGAGTTGTCTCTTGAGTTATTAAAAACTTTGTCACAGACGCAGGAAGTTGAGTCAAAACTTTTGGCTTCTCGTCCGGTAAGGCGAGTATTACTGGTTTTGATTACCTCCAACCGCGGTCTGTGTGGAAGTTTTAATGCAAATATCTTTAAATACAGTAAGAATTTATTACAAAAGACAAAAGTACTTGGCACAAGCAAAGATACTGAGACAGGTAAAGAAATTCTGTCAGAAGATTTTGCTGTCGATGTATATGGTATTGGCAAACGCAGTGCTTTGTTTGCAAAAAGAAATAACGTACAACTTGTGGCTGTCGATGAGGCGCTCGGCGATAAGCCTCCGATTGAAGCGGTAACCGCTCTCACGAATGAGTTGATACAACTATATACCAGCAAAAAATACGATAAAGTTATTCTTGCTTTCACTCATTACAAATCAAGTTTGCTCCAGGTAGTAAAGACGCGTCAGCTGCTCCCGGTATCTCGTATTGATATTGAAAAAATGCTGTCTGAACTCCCGGACCAGGAAACAGATGCAGTAGCACCACTTCCATTGGATACATATATTCTCGAACCGGATGAGCCTACCATTATTGAAACGATTTTGCCGCGGTTGTTGGATACGAGTTTGTATGAAGCATTACTCGAGTCAGCAGCCAGTGAACACAGTGCACGTATGGTTGCCATGAAGAATGCGACAGAAGCTGCAGGTGATATGATCAACGCGCTAACCCTTGAATATAACAAAGCACGCCAAGCAGGCATTACCAAAGAAATTGCTGAAATTTCTGGTGGTGCCGCAGCGCTTGAATAGTATTATATTTACATGTTTTAATGATGTCGATATGAAAAATACGGGAACTATTACACAGATCATCGGAGTGGTCGTAGATGCACACTTTCCAAAAAAAGTACCGGCAATTTATTCTGCACTGAATCTACAGCATGGTGATAAAACTGTGGTTCTTGAGGTGCAAAAACACCTTGGGAACAACACGGTGCGTACTGTTGCTATGGGAAGTACAGACGGATTATCGCGTGGTTTGGAGGTAGAGGACACAGGCGCCCCGATCTCTGTCCCTGTTGGAAGTGTTACCCTTGGAAGAATGTTTAATGTCACCGGCGAGGCAATAGACGAAAAACCGGAGCCAAAGGTGGAGAAGCGCTATCCCATTCACCGACCGGCCCCGGATTTTAAGAGCCAATCACAAAAGACAGAGATTTTGGAAACAGGTATTAAAGTCGTTGATCTTCTCTGCCCCTTTTTGAAGGGTGGGAAAGTCGGTCTATTTGGTGGAGCAGGAGTCGGTAAAACCGTTATTATTCAAGAGTTGATTCGTAATATAGCACAAGAGCATGGCGGTTACTCCATGTTTGCCGGAGTGGGAGAACGTACTCGTGAAGGAAATGACCTGTACATTGAAATGAAAGAGTCAGGCGTGCTTGAAAAGACAGCACTGGTTTTCGGCCAGATGAATGAACCACCGGGAGCCCGTGCTCGTGTCGCACTGACTGCTCTTGCAATGGCTGAGTACTTCCGTGATGAGGAAGGCCGCGACCTGTTGCTCTTTATTGACAACATCTTCCGTTTCACACAGGCTGGTTCTGAGATGTCTGCTTTGCTTGGCCGCATGCCATCAGCAGTAGGATACCAACCAACCCTGGCAACCGAGATGGGTGCATTACAAGAGCGTATTACGTCAACAGAGAAAGGTTCTATCACCTCTGTGCAGGCGGTATACGTGCCGGCCGACGACTTGACCGACCCGGCTCCTGCAACAACCTTTGCGCACTTGGACTCGACAGTCGTGTTGAGCCGTTCTCTCTCTGAGTTGGGTATTTATCCAGCAGTTGATCCGCTAGACTCTACGTCCACAATGTTGGACCCACTTGTTGTTGGGAAAGAACACTACATGGTTGCTCGTGAGGTTCAGCGGGTTTTACAGCGGTATAAAGACTTGCAGGATATCATTGCGATTTTGGGTATGGAAGAATTATCAGATGATGACAAACGAACGGTTGCTCGCGCCCGCAAGATTCAGCGTTTCTTGTCACAGCCATTCTTCGTCGCGGAGCAGTTTACTGGTCGCGAAGGAAAGTATGTGCCGGTTGCAGATACTGTGCGTTCTCTCAAAGAAATTTTGGATGGTACACATGACGATAAACCGGAGTCTGCATTTTATATGAAAGGCTCTATTGAAGATGTCATAGCCGCTGCCAAAGCCATGAAAGAATAAACTATGCAGTTTCACATTGTCACACCGTACGGAGTGATTTACCAAGATGCAATCCAACAAGTAACCCTGCCAACAACGACTGGGTATATTACGGTGTGCGAACATCATGCGCCACTCGTTTCTGTTTTAGCTCCAGGCGAGGTGACCATCTACAAGGATGGATACACTGTTGGTTTGGCTGTCTCAGGTGGTATGATTGAAGTCCGTACTTCTGGTGAAGTGTTTATGATGGCAGACACTGCTGAACGTGCAGAACACATCGACATTGAACGAGCTGAAGAGAAACACAAACGTGCCGAAGAACTCCTGGCGCAAGTACACAATATCGAAGATGTCGAGTTTGCGCGCATGCAGGCTGCCCTTGAAAAGGAGCTTGCACGTATTCGTGTGGGGAAAAAGTATAAAAATCTTCCATTGCAGTAAACACTCTATTTTTCTTTCGCATGGATTTGATTGCTGTCTACAAAGAATTGTATCGAACCCATGGACCGCAAGGCTGGTGGCCAGTCCTTGGAGAAGATGACGAAAAAATAAGAGCTGTATATGGTATTCCTTATCAGTCCTTTGAAAAATATCGACTGCCGTGGCGTGATCCCTTTTTTGAGATCGCCGTTGGCGCAATTTTAACGCAAAATACTGCATGGACAAGTGTTGTATTAGCACTCACCAACCTTTTCCAGGCGCATGCTTTAACACCGGAGCTGATTCTTAGCAGCGATCTATCCAGACTGGAGTCTTTGATTCGTCCTGCAGGTTATTTTCGTCAAAAAGCTCGCGCACTTCAAACTTTTTCCAACTGGGTTGTCACAAATTACCACGGTGACATTCGACGTGCCCGCAGAAGAGGATTGCCTACTCTGCGTACCTCACTTTTAGATCTGTGGGGGGTTGGTTTTGAAACAGCCGATGATATTCTGTTGTATGCTCTGAATAAGCCAATCTTTGTTATTGATGCGTACACCAAACGCCTATGTGAGTTTCACGGTATCTCGTTTAAGAGCTATGAGGAGTACCGTTTATTTTTTGAACAGCAACTTACAAATGATCAGAATACGTTTCACAAAACCAGGGTTAAATGGTACCAAGAGTATCACGCATTGATTGTAAGGTGGGGGAAAACGTAGTTATCCCCAGCTGATTCCTCTTTCTTTTTCCCACTATTATTTTATACTACTCTCTGCACACTTTAATTTTTAACACGTTTTTATATGGAGTGCACCAATTGTGGAGCTCCAATGGAGGGGGAGAGCTGCCCAGGCTGTGGCGGCTGCCCAGAGTGTTGCACCTGCGGCGGTGGCGACGAGACAGACACAGGTGAAGAAAATTAGAAGAAATCCCGACCTAGTCGGGATTTCTTCTTTTCTGGTATACTGTACCCATGAAAAATCGAACAAAACTTACGTTTGTCATTTTTTGGGAGCATGCAAAAAAATATCGCTTACAACTTTTTTTGTTGGTTGGTAGTATTGTGATTGGTGATGCTTTTTCACTCCTTGCTCCATATTGGTATAAAAAGTTTTTTGATGTCATTGTCGTAAACCCTTCAACTCAAGCGCTGCTTTCGATTTTGATGGTCATATTTTTGTTTAATTTACTCCACTGGTTTTGGATCCGAGTTGCAACATTCGCCGGAGCTTATTTTCAAGGTCGAGTGATGAGTGATCTTGCAAATACCTGTTTTGCCTATCTGCATGACCACTCATTTTCTTTTTTTCAAAATAACTTCGTTGGCTCGCTCGTAAAACGAGTCAATCGGTTCTCGCGCGCATTTCAAGGAGTTGCCGATCGACTGATTTGGGACCTGCTCCCACTGCTATTTAACGTGAGTGTGATCATTATTGCGCTTGGTTTCAGACAGAAGATCCTTGCATTCGTTGTTCTCACATGGGTGGTTGTATTTTGCATCATCAATTATTTTTTTACACGGTACAAGTTGCCTTTTGATATTAAAAAAAGCGAATTGGACTCAAAAGTGACCGGTGTGCTTGCAGATACGGTTACAAATCAAGCGAATGTTAAGTTGTTTGGTGGTTTGAAAAGAGAGAAGAAGCTATTTGGAGATGTGATAGAAGAATGGCGGACTGTCAGACAATTTTCCTGGAATCTTGGAAATGTATTTGACTCCATTCAGTGGTTTTTGATGATTATTCTGGAAATCGTTCTGATGATTATTGCTGTCAGACTATGGGGAAGGGGAGCTTTGACCATCGGTGACTTTGTCTTGATCCAGGCATACCTCATGCGTATATTCGAAAAACTATGGAACTTTGGAAGAACTATTCGAGACTTATATGAAAACATTGCAGATGCCGTAGAGATGACAGAGATCTTGGATACACCACATGAAATCGTTGATAAACCAAGAGCCAAGCCACTCCACGTATCGCACGCCAGTATTGAGTACAAAAATTTATCTTTTTATTATCACCAAACCCGACCAGTCATTGTTGACTTGCAACTCACCATACGTGAAGGTGAACGACTCGCATTTGTTGGACCGTCCGGAGCCGGTAAATCAACAATGATTCAGTTGCTTTTGCGAACAATCGAACCGGCTAACGGAAATATTTTGATTGATAACCAAAATATCGCGAATGTAACACAAGAAAGTCTGCGTGCCGCAATCAGCTTTGTGCCGCAGGAGCCTATCTTATTTCACCGTACCTTGCGGGATAACATTCGCTATGGAAGACCGGAGGCAAGTGACGATGAGGTGAGAGAGGCGGCCCAACACGCTTTCTGCGACGAGTTTATCACCTCTTTTCCCGAGGGCTATGATACGTTTGTTGGAGAGCGTGGAATCAAACTATCCGGTGGTGAGCGGCAGAGAGTTGCTCTCGCACGTGCGTTTTTGAAGAATAGCCCAATTTTGGTTTTGGATGAAGCAACCTCAAGTTTGGATTCAGAGTCTGAACACCTCATCCAAGGTGCCTTAAAACGGCTGATGCAAGGCAAAACTGTTATTGTCATTGCACACCGTTTGTCTACAATTATGAATATGGACCGTATTGTTGTGATTGACCGTGGCCAAATTGTGGAAGAGGGAAGTCACCAGCATCTTACACACGGCAAGGGATTATACAATCAACTGTGGCAACGGCAAGTTGGAGGATTTATCGGCTAACTATTGGCATTGCGAGGGGAAGTGGTATACTTACTGTATATTTCTCTTTGTCTTATGAACTCTTCAGACACAACTCCAAAAACAAGCCCAAAGCTGTTTTTTCTTCATCTGCTCTCGATGATTACGCTATATGCCAGCGCGATTAGTTTTATCGTCCTGGTATTCCAGATCGTTAACCTATCTATTCCAGATCCACTGCGTCCTGACTACTATTATACACTCGGTGCTCGAGACACGCTCCGGACCGCGTTGTCGTTTCTTATCATAATGCTGCCCGCATATGTTGGTCTGTCTGTGTGGCTGCATAAACTTTATATTTCTTCACCTGCATTGCGCATGCTTTGGATTCGACGGTGGCTGGTGTACTTTACGTTGTTCGTTTCCGCACTTATTATTTTGATTTCTTTAGTCGTCTTGATGAATCGTTTGCTTGATGGAGAACTTACCCTATCATTTTTACTAAAGTTACTATCAATTTTCTTTGTTGCAGGATCAATCTTTGGATATTATCTTTGGGATATCAAAAAAGTATGAAATATTTTATTGGTTTTGTCTTGATGGTTATCCTTGCAATCACTATTACAGGGCTCTTCTTCGCAGGCACGCCGGCAGCCGAACGCGAGCGCCAATTTGACGAACGTCGAGTCAGTGACCTTCAGTATATAACCGACGCGGTGACCACTCACTGGAGAGTTAATAAATCGGTTCCTGCAAACCCCGGTGAAATAAAAGATTTTTCACTGCCACATGACCCGGTGACACAAGCCCCCTATGAGTACACAAAAACTGGAGACAAAACGTACTCTCTCTGTGCAACCTTTACCGGCTCCAATATCTCCCAAGATGCACCTGCATATCCAAAGACACCATACCCGTACTATGGTGGCAATATATGGAATCACGAAGCAGGACGTGTGTGCTTTGATCAGGAAGTTCATCCTGAATTATTTGAACCCACACTTGCTCCCTAGTCTATGCCGAGCAAGTTAAACAAGGCGCAAACAGAAGCCATCGAGTATATCGATGGTCCGCTTTTGATTGTAGCTGGGGCCGGAACAGGGAAGACTCGGGTTATTACAGAAAAGATTGCCTATTTGTTGACGAAAAAGAAGGTTTCGCCACAGGCCGCACTCGCCCTCACGTTTACTGAAAAATCAGCAAAAGAGATGCAGGACCGTGTTGACAGCATGATGGACCTCGGATACAGCGACTTACATATCTCAACATTTCATGCATTTTGTCAGGAGTTACTGGAACGGTACGGCCTCGACATCGGGTTACCAAATCGGTTTAAGATTCTTAGTGAAACGGATGCCTGGTTGCTTGTCCGAGAGCATATATACGATTTTCCGGTTGATTACTATCGGCCGCTCGCGAATCCGGATCGGTTTATTTATGCGTTGTTGAAACATTTTTCAAAATGCAAGGACGAGCTTATCTCTCCCGGAGCGTATCTTGAGTATGCCGACGGCTTGCAGGCTGATGCAGATAGTATTCAAACTCAGGAAAAACACCGGCTGCAGGAAGTTGCCCGCATGTATCACGCCTATAATCAGCTTCTACTCGAAAAACAGTCCCTTGATTTTGGTGACTTGATATTTTATATGGTGAAACTGCTCCGCGAGCGGCCGCACATCTTGAAGAGCATATCGGAACAGTTTCAGTATATATTGGTTGATGAGTTTCAGGATGTTAACTATGGTCAATATGAACTCGTGCAGTTGTTGGCTCAGCATGGACAACTGACCGTTGTTGGTGACGATGACCAGTCCATCTACGCATTTCGGGGGGCGAGTGTTTCGAATATATTACGTTTTCAGCAGGATTTTCCAAAAGCAAAAGAGGTTGTCCTGAGAGAAAACTATCGTTCGGGACAGGAGATTCTCGATGCCGCATATACATTGATTCAACATAATAACCCGGATCGACTCGAAGTAAAACTGGGGCTCGACAAAAAACTCATATCACGTGGACAATACGCGCATGCAGAAACTTTGCATATTCATGCGCAAACCGGTGATGATGAAGTCCAAAAAGTGATCGAGGAAATTGCTCGTTTGAAAGAAGTAAACAGTGACATATCTTGGGATGACTTTGCAATTCTCGTTCGAGCGAATAGTCATGCAGAGCCATTTTTGCAAGGGATGGAGCGTTCAGGCATCCCGTATGAGTTTCTTAGCTCCTCCGGGCTGTACCGCCAGTCGATTGTTGTTGACTGCTTCCATTTTTTAAAGGCAATCGATCGCATTTACGACTCCCTCAGCATCTATCATCTGTTGCGACTCCCGTTTTTTAAGATGAGTGAAAATGATATACAGAAGTTTACGCACGCAGCAAGAAAAAAAAGTATTACCTATTACGAGGCTTTAAAGCGGGGTCGGGAGTTTCAGCTCTCACCCGAGGGGCTCACGGTGTGTGATAAGGTAGTTGAATGCATTCACAATGGAATAAAAAGAGCGCGAACAGAACGCCCGACAGCCGTCTTACTTCATTTTTTGGAAGAGAGCGGATATATGCAATTCTTGACCGAGAAGGTAGACGCAGGTGATCCGGACATGACTCGAGCAGCGTATCATTTGAGACAGTTTTTTGACTTTGTCAGCGAGTACGAGCAGGCAGTTCCCGCAGCTCATGTGGCTGGTTTTATTGAGTACTATACCCGTGTCCTTGACTCAGGAGATGATGGCAGACTTTCCCAACCGGAAGAGACACCGGATTCAGTCAACGTCATGACCGTTCATGGGGCTAAAGGGCTTGAGTTTAGATATGTGTTTGTTGTGAACTGCGTCGAGCAGCGATTTCCCGTTCGGTCACGGGGTGAGGCCATTGAGTTGCCAGATGCCTTGGTCCAGGAACAGTTACCCGAAGGTGACTACCACTATCAGGAAGAACGTCGCCTGTTTTATGTTGCCATGACACGCGCGAAGGAACGTTTGTATTTTACAAGTGCGGCGTCGTATGGTGGAACTCAGCCCAAAAAGATTAGCCGATTCTTGTTTGAAGCAGGACTTTCGATTCCAGACGAAGCGGAAGCACAGAAGAAAACACGCTCGCGTCTAGGAAACCCGGTTCAACCGCAAGACAAAATATTGTCGACGTATACGTATCAACTGCCACGTTCTTTTTCATTTTCCCAGTTACGAGCGTTTGAGGTCTGCCCTTATCAGTACAAGATGACGTATTTGTTGAAGATTCCCATGACAGGAACGCCATACTTTAGTTTTGGTACCAGTATGCATCTGACCCTGCAGCGATTTTATGAACGGGTTCGAGAGATGAATCAGGCAAAACAGTACTCCTTATTTTCTACACCAACCCCGTCAACCCCAACGTCGGACACGGTTACAGCACCGAGTCTCGAGGAGTTATTATCGCTCTATGAGGCCTCATGGATTGACAACTGGTTTGAAAATAAACGGCAGCGTGAGGCGTACTTTAAAAAGGGTAAAGAGTCTCTCAAGACATTTTTTACCACACATGATGGCACATGGACTATCCCAATTAATCTTGAGGGCGGATTTACGATCAAGGTTGGGATGTATACTGTGACTGGTAAAATTGACCGTATTGACCAGCTCTCCACCGGTGGACTCCATATTATTGACTACAAAACAGGCGAGGCAAAAGAAAAGATTATCGGTTCTGACAAGGACCAGCTTCTTTTATATCAGTTAGCAGCTTTTCAGTTACCGGAGTATAGAGCCTTTGGAAAACCGGAGCAACTCACGTATTATTATCTTGGTGGAAATACACAACAATCTTTTTTAGGTACACAGGACGAACTGGGTAAACTTCAAGAAAAAATTCTGAAAACAATTGAACAGATTTATGCAACCGACTTCTCGAAAATTACAAAAAAAGATGCCTGTGGCCGCTGTGATTTCTGTAAAATGTGCGAGTTTCGAAATGTATAGACATTTGTTGGTTGCAGGAGTAGTATGACCTTATAGAATATATGTGTGCTTCGTTTACCCCACTGGGAGATGCCTTATCACAAAAGTTACGAGCGCATGCTCCGTTAAAAAAGCACCTCGATACTGCATATGTTATTGAAGCAGCCGAGAGTGTTTTTGACGAAATGTTCCAAGACCAAAAAGGGGCGGCAGTCAAGCCCTTGTTTCTCAAAAACAGAACACTCACCGTTACCTGTTCAAGCTCCATTATTGCACAGGAAATTCGCATAAATCAGTCGACCATTGTTGAAAAAATCAATCTAAAAATCGGGAAAAGCGAGGTCGATCGGATTCGATATTTAGCATAAGTGGAACCCTTGTCAAGGAGGGCAAAAAAGGATACCATACGTGAGCTTGTATGACACTTCGTCAGTATCTGTTTTTAATGATATGTGCAACGCTTCTCTGTTGGGTGGCGTGGGTTTTTGTTTTGGTTAATGTTGACCCATTTTTGGATAGCAGCCTCGGCTTTTTCTTTTTCTACATCACACTTTTCTGTGCCCTGCTGGGGACACTTTCGCTGCTTAGTTTTCTCATAAGCTCCTTGCTCGGCAGAGACATCATTCCCATGTTTCGCCGTGTACAAAAAACATTCATAAGCGGAGCGATCTTGTCAGCAGTGTTTGTCACATTGCTTTTTTTACAGGGAAAACGTATTCTTCATCTCTGGAATTTATTTGTTTTTCTCGGTGTTATCTTGTGTCTGGTATTATTTACGTTCTCAGTCCGTCTTCACAATAAGAAATAATCTGTATGAAACAATCACATCTCTTTGGAAAAACACTTCGGGAAGCTCCGAAAGATATTGGAAACAAGAGTACCGAATACTTGCTGCGCGCCGGTTTTATTGCAGAGTCAGTTGCGGGCCGGTATTACATGCTGCCGCTTGGCATGCGAGTTCAAGATAAGATAATGAAGGTCATTGAAGAGGAGATGAACGCTACCGGTGCGCAAAAGATGACTACCCCGACACTCCATCCATTGGAACTTTGGAAGGAGACAAATCGAACTTCGTCAGCAGGCTTTGAGTTGATGAAGGTCGCTGATCGTCGTGGGGCTGAGTTTGCACTTGGCGGAACCGCAGAAGAGATGTTTGTTGATCTGGTCCGCAGGTATACGATCAGCTATAAGGATTTGCCCTTTACGCTCTACCAGTTCTCACAGAAATTTCGAGATGAACTGCGTGCACGCGGTGGGCTTTTGCGTGTGCGTGAATTTATGATGAAAGATGCATACTCCTTTCATGGGGACGAAGCAGATTTTAAACGAGAGTACGAAGTGATGTGGAAGGCATACGAAAGAATTTTTGAGCGTTTTGGACTGAAAGTGCTTGTAGCTGAATCAGACAATGGATACATTGGCGGCGAGTACTGCCACGAGTTTATTGTTGAGTCTGAAGTGGGAGAAAGTAAAATTTTGGCTGCTGAAGATGGCACGTATAGTGCGCATGAAGATGTCGCAGTATTTTTGTGTCAGGAGATGGATGACAGGGAGGAAGAAAAACCTATGGAAGACGTTGAAGGAAAGCGGATTATTGGCGTTGAAGAGTTGGCGCAGTATCTCAATATCCCGGTTGAGAAAACAACAAAGACAATTTTATTTGAGGACGAACATGGAGACGTCATTGCTGCCGCTGTCCGTGGTGGGTATGACATTAATGAAACCAAGCTCAAACATGTCGCATGTGTTCACAGTCTTCAGCTTGCCTCGGCAGAAACTGTCAGACGAGTTACCGGAGCAGAGGTAGGTTACGCCGGACTCCTTAATCTTCCTAAAGAAGTGAACATATTCATGGATGAGTCTCTGCGTGGGCGAAAGAATTTTGAGATGGGCGCGAACCGAACGGATTACCATTCAGTTAATGTAAATTTTGGCAGAGATATCCCAGAGCCGGAACAGTTTTACGACTTCAAACTTGCGAAAGCAGGCTTTTTGACGAAAGACGGGAAGCCGCTTGTTGAAAAAAAGGGAATCGAGGTAGGCAATATTTTTCAACTCGGAAGACACTATAGCTCTCGAATGAATGCGGTGTTTGTTGATGCGGAAGGGAAGCAGGTAGAATACTATATGGGGTGCTACGGCATTGGTATTGGGCGAACACTTGCAACTATTGTAGAAAAATACCATGACGAAAAAGGAATGATATGGCCAGAGGTTGTTGCGCCATTCCAGGCTCATCTCATTTCACTGTGTCGGAAGGAAGAAGATAGGCATCAGGCAGAACAGATATATCAGATTCTTTTGGAGAATCATATAGAGGTCTTATTTGATGACAGAGACGGTATTACAGCAGGAGAAAAATTTGCTGACAGCGACTTGATTGGCATTCCATTTCGTCTTGTGGTTAGTCCAAAGACGCTTGAGGCAAATCGTGTTGAACTAAAAAGACGCACCGGCGGTGACGCAGAGCTT
>MFQB01000054.1:4172-15121 GCA_001784275.1 Candidatus Magasanikbacteria bacterium RIFCSPHIGHO2_02_FULL_47_14 | reverse complement strand
AAGTCGTGTCACCCCGACCAAGTTAGACAACGTATGTTCAACAACCTCTTCATTTTTTTGGCAGCTCTCTTTTTGGTAATTAAGGGCGCTTCCTTGGCGACAAAATATGCCGCCAGACTCGCAGAAAGTTATCGACTCTCTAAATACACCGTTGGCTTCATTATCATCGCTGTTATTTCGATTTTGCCTGAGACCTTTATTTCCATAAACGCAGCCTTGGACGGGGTCCCAGCATTTGGGCTGGGCATGTTGTTTGGTTCAAACGTCGCAGATTTAACTTTGGTGTTCGCGATTATTATTTTTTTTGCCGGCAGAAAGTTGAAAGTAGAAAGTAAAATTCTCAAAAATCATGTTGTCTATCCGTTTTTGTTGCTGGTGCCGCTTATTTTGGGACTTGATGGACGTTTTTCCCGTCTCGAAGGCATTGCGTTGATTATCACCGGTGCAGTGTTTTATTATGTCGCACTAAAAAATGGTGTTGACGGAAGCGTCCCTTTGAATCATGGAAACCACAGATTCAAAAATTTTGCGCTGTTGGTTTTGAGTATGGCTGCGCTTTTAGTCGGTGCACACTTTACAGTGACGGCAGCAGTTTCACTTGCCGGTTACCTTGGAGTAAGTCCAATTCTCATCGGGATGTTGATCGTAGGATTGGGTACCACGATGCCAGAGCTGTTTTTTGCACTCAACTCGGTCAAACACAAAGATGACTCATTGGCGGTGGGTGATATTCTCGGTACAGTACTTGCAGATGCGACCATCGTGGTAGGAATCCTGGCTCTCGTAAATCCGTTTTTCTTCCCTCAGAAGATAATTTACGTGACAGGATTGTTTATGGTTGCAGCTTGTCTCATCTTATTCAGCTTTATGCAATCAGGTAAGGTAATTTCCAAAAAAGAAGCCTGGCTATTGTTTTTGTTTTGGGTGGTATTTGTAGTGACAGAATTTTTTGCGAATAGATAGATAGAAAAATAAAATAAAAAGCTCCTGAACTTGCAGGAGCTTTTTTTGAATACGTCTTCTGTAACCTTATAAGTCCAGCAGTACCGCCGCAATCCAAGGAAAGGCAACGGTCACGTCACTTTGAATGATTTGGTAGTAGCTTTGTGTTGAGAGTTTATCCCAGGTGATTTTTTCTTTTCCACCTGCACCGGAGTATGAACCATAAGACATGGGAGAGGAACCAATCTCCACAAATCCTGCCCAGTCCCGAACCTTTGTCATCCGCAGATCATGTTTTAATGACGGAACAACACAGATGGGGAAGTCAGCAGAGATGCCGCCGCCCAACTGTAAAAATGCAATCGGAGCATCTTTTGAGGTCTCCATGTACCAGTCATACAGGAACTGGAAGTACTCGAGGCCACTCTTCATAATATGTTGGTCGAGTCGTGGGCCTTTGTCTTTTCTGTGTGGGCCGTTGTAGGTGTAGCTCGCAAAGATGTTTCCCATGGTCGAGTCCTCAAACCCCGGAATAACAATCGGTACCTTTTTTTTAAAGGCGGCATAGGCCCAACAGTCGTTCTCATTTGCTTCCGGGTCAGGTGAGATTAAACCCTCAGAAAACAAACGCCAAAAATACTCATGCGGAAAATATCGTTTACCTTTGGCCTGTGCCTCTTTCCAGAACTTTAAAAGATGGGGTTCCATGATACGCACGCTCTCGTCTTCTGGAAGAAAGGTGTCAGTAATACGACGCAGACCGGCATCGCGCAGCTCAGCCTCTTGTTCCGGAGTCAACTCAGTATAGCGTGGAATGTATGCATAGTGTGAGTGTGCAACGTAGCGATAGTAGGACTCTTCGTGGTTGGCGCCGGTCGCAGAAACCAAATGCACTTTATTTTTTCGGATTAACTCTGCCAGCATCACACCAACCTGAAATGAGCTCAATGCACCCGCTAAAGTCACAACAATTTTTCCACCACGAGCTAAGTGTTCCTTTAACCACAAGGCTGCCTGGAGTGTGGAACCTCCGTTGCAGTGGTTCAAAGTTTCCTGCGCAAACAGTGACACTGGAGTCCGACTTTTTTTGATATGCTCGCTAATTGCACCGGCACGTGAGCTTTTTGAGTTGTTCTGCACCTGAATGTGTTTTCTTAAACCGGGCGACAATTTTTTAAATACGGTTTTTTTCATACATGATTACTTATCCAACAAATTACCAGCCAAAGAGCTTGCCAATTTCTTCCGGAGACTCTCTTTTGCGAGCAACAGTTACCAGACCATTCTGCAAGACAATCTTGGCAGGTGAGGAGAGAAGACAGTGATGCATGGCAAAGCCGTCTTGGTATGCACCCGTGTCCAACACAGCAATATACATATCCTCACCGGCTTGTAAGTCCTCGAGCCGAGGCAACGTCACATACCCGTCAGCGTCAGCGTACTTGTCGTCAGAGTCACAGGTCAGCCCGCCAATCCAGACACGCTCTTTCTTTTTATAGTTGAGGTGATTGACCGGAATGACGTGCCATTTTTGGTGGATGGCCCAGGTGTCGAGCAAGTCGTTCATGAAACTTCCATCAATCAAATACCATTTTTTTGCTACACCTTTCACAATATTTTTTGAGCCAATCACCTTAAAGACAGTGAGTTGTGACGGCGCAACAATATACTGACCCCACTCTGTAATAATGTTTGGATGCGGAACCCCATGTTTTTTGCTCAAGTCATACAGAGTTTTGATAATCCGCTTTACCACCGGCTCCACCCCATACAGTTTTTTCTTTTGGTAAGGAACCGCGAATCCACCACCGATATCTATTGTGTCCAAAGAAGGATTGAGCCGGCGCAACGCGATATATGTTTTAAAGGCCTCTTTGAGAGCCGCAATCATCCCGCCGTCTTCAATAATCTGTGAACCCAGGTGATAGTGTAAAATTTTCAAGTTACGAATTTTTCCCAGATCTAAAATTTCGTCCGGCAGAAGCCCAAATCGGTCGATTTTTTTGTCCCAGTGCGAGTTTACTTTGACCTCCATGTTCAACCGAATACCCACCTCGCCTTTGAAGTCTTTCAAGAGATCGGCTTCGTCCAAGGTTTCAATCACCGGTGTGATGGTCAAGTTGTTATCGTGAAGATGTTGGATCAACTTGAGGTATTGGGCAGACTTAGGTCCGTTGCACAAGACGCGGATTTTGGAGTGAAAGTTTTCACCTTCCCACATCTTTTTCACAACCCATAACTCGTTTGCAGAAGTGACCTCAAGGTGTGCGCCCTCGGCAACGAGTGGCAACACAAACTCTTTGTTCTGATTCACCTTCATTGGGAAGTGATAGATGTACTTTCCCCGGTAGCCGATCTGCTTCATGTTTTTGTTGAAAACATTAATCAGGTTGGAGAGTCGCTCCTCGACAATAAATGGCAAGTAGATTTTGATCGACGCATCAAACTTGCGTGCGAGGTCGTAGACGTTGTACTGATAGTTACCTTCGCGAATGATCAACTCGCCATCGTTATTGATGTCGAAATGATGTGTGTTAAATTCTTTTTTTCCCAACTTCCAGAATTTTTTAAACTCGTTTTTCTCCATATGCGTGTGTACGCGTAAATAAAATAAAGACTATGCTGCTTTCAGCACCTATAGTATATAGCTAAATGTCAAAAATGAAAAAGGTTTCAGAGGCCTATTATTACGCCGCGTCTGGTAGGGTTCCCAGTTGGCGTCGTATTTTTTGACGCGCACGCGTCAGACATAGTTTTATGGCATTTTCGCTCTTATTGAGGATCGACGCAATCTCGCCAACACGCATATCTTCCTCGTACTTCATCTTCATAACCTGTTTTTCGATATTTGTCAAGCCCTCCACGGCCTGCCAGAGATCCTTTTTGAGCATTCCGAGCACATCTTGCTCGTATGTGGGTTCGCAGCCGATGCGTCCAAGTACAGAGGTGTCGTACATGATCGGTCGGTATGTTCGGTACTGGTTCATCAGGAGGTTGTGGGCGATACGCATGAGGTATGTTCCATAGTGCGCATTCGTGGTTCGAAAGGCGGAAAGCGCGCGGAATGCCCGCATAAAGGTTTCTTGAGCAAGATCATTGGCGGTGTCGGCGTCATTGTTTATGCGGTGAAAAAAGTAGTCATATATTTTTTTTTGGTATTTTTCATAAACTACCCGGAACTCTCGAGGGTCCTGTTGTGCAGCCTCAATCAAAATCTTGTCACCTTGGCGTTCGCTGAGGGTTTGTTGTGTCGGAGCAACGAAAAAATCAGAAAAAGCTTTTGCAGTATCACCGTTCAGGTCGGTTATGTGATCTTCAGAAGAAGAATGCCCGACCCAGCGAGCGATCCATGGGAAGACGATCTCCGCTTTTTGTCTATACGCACTACTCCAAAGATGAATGAACTCATCTTCAAAACGTGCCAGCTCTTCGTTCTCGACAGAAGGGTGGAGCTCTAGGAAGTACGTAATGTGTTCGGACTGGTCGATAATCGGAGCGATGTGCACGTTTTCTTCTTGGAGTGTGCCGGCTCTTTTTTTATTTTTAATGGAGGAAGTAAACGGTCGTTTTTTCGTCGCAACCGTATCCCATAACTCTCCATAAAAAGAAGTGGGCATCTGTCTCCCCCACAGGGCCCCGGCCTTTTTGCCAATCACCTGAGCCGTCTGAAAGCCATGTCGTTTCTCAATGGTTTTGTTCACATAGACAACAACACCTTCTGGATCTGTCAGCAGGACTGTCCCGGGAAAAGAGTCAAAAGTTGTCATAAATAATACTCCCCCATGTAGGGGGAGTATATCATATTTTACTGGAGGAGCGAGTCGATGGCGGATTTGATCTGTGCGAATGGCATGGCTCCTGATAACGGAATCTTTTGGTCACCTGCGATAATGACGGAGTATGGAGTACCGCGAGCTCCTGCAGCGACACCGCTTTGGGCGTCAGCTTGCACTTTTTTGGCGTATTTTCCAGAGTTGAGGCAGGTTTCAAACTTTTGTTTGTTTAGTCCGATTTCCTGAGCAATTTCCGGAAGTTTTGCCAGGTCCAAGCCGTTATTCGATGGGGTCACTTCGTAGACTCGGTCGATATAGCTCCAGAATCCCGTGTTTCCACCAAGTTCTCCTGCACATTCAGCAGCCTCCGCTTCCTTTTGTGCTTTTGAGTGAATTGAGGTGAGTGGAAAGTGTCGGTAGACCCATTTTACTTTGTCACCGTACTCGTCCACCACTTGTTGCATGGTTGGGTGAAAGGTCTTGCAGAATGGACATTCGAGGTCAGAGAACTCCACGATAGTTACATCTGCATTTTTACCACCACGGTACCAGTCGTCATCAGTGACAGTTAATTCGATATTGGCGTCGTCAGGTAAGGTTGGGTCACTTGGGTCAGCGACCACACCGGCCCCCCCGCCCGTTTTGAGCGTTCCGCTGTTTCCGCCCAAAAAGATTCCGAGCATGATAAAGAAGCCGACGGTGCACAATACGAGAACACCACTGGCAATGCCTCCTAAAAAGAGTGTCTTGGCCGGAAGTTTTGCCAAAGACTCTTGGAACGATCCTTGTTTCCGTTCGTCCATAGATGAAAATTAAGTAAATAGACATTATAAGGTACAGGATATAGTAACAAACAGAGAGTGTCTGCGCAAGCGGGCGCGATTTATGCTATACTGATATAAAAATATCTATGTCAAAAGATTCATCCACAAGAACATCACATAACGCCATCACGATTATTGATTACGATGCACACAAGTTGGTTGAAAAACAGACCGACAGCCTCAGTGAGTGTATTTATTATAAAGATACACCGAGCGTGACATGGATCAATATTGATAACGTCCCACCGGTGACATTTTTGGAAGAGCTAAAGTTGGGTTTTAACCTTCACCCGGTTGTTATTGACGATATTTTGAATATTAATCAACGACCAAAGATAGAAATTTTGGACGACTATATTTCGATTATATTCAAGATGATGATCGTAAAGGAACAGGGCAAAAAGATTGTCTCTGAACAAGTCAGTCTCGTTATCTCCGATAAGTTTATTCTTACCTTTCAACAGGGGATACGTGGGGATACCTTCGAACGTGTCCGAGAGTTGCTGCGAAAGCAGGGCACGCGGATCCGCACTCTGGGCACCGATTATTTGGCCTATGAGCTGATAGACTCGGTGGTGCAAAATTATTTCAAAATACTTGAAAATTTGAGCGAACGCATTGAATTTTTAGAAAAGGAAGTGGTAAAGACACCAACACCAAAGGTTTTGAACTCAATATATCAGTTAAAGCGCGAGGTGCTCCAGGTAAGAAGATCAGTCTGGCCGTTACGGGAGGTTGTGAATATTATGGAGCGCGGGGAGTCGCCGCTTGTAAAAAAGGGGACGCGGATTTATCTTCGAGACATATATGAACGGTTGATCCAGGTGATTGACGGTCTCGAGACCTATCGGGATATCTTGTCCGGACTTTTAGATGTGTACTTGTCTGTCAGCAGTAATCGAACCAATACGATTATGAAGGTCCTCACCATTATCACAACCATCTTCATGCCTCTGTCGTTTCTTACCGGGTTTTATGGGATGAACTTTGTCCATCTTCCCGGGTTGGTCTCTCCATATGGGCCGTTATATATCACAGCAGTGATGTTTTTCGTCTTATTGGTAATGCTGTTTTACTTCAAGAAAAGAAAGTGGCTATAGCGCTGTATTTTCTCAGCGAAAAGGTGTCTCGACGACACCTTTTTTGTTTTTGGTGTTTATATATATAGCTACTTTATCTTTTTTCTATGCCTCTGTACAAGATACAAAAGCGCAATGGGACCATTGTCGATTTTAATCTCGAGAAGATAACAACAGCAATTGGAAACGCAGCCAAGGCCATTGGCCGAATGGACCCGGTCATTTCAGAAACATTGGCAAAAGAGGTGCTGGTCCAGCTTGAAGAACAGTTTCCGGATACCATTCCAACGGTCGAGCAGACCCAGGATATTGTGGAAGAGGCGCTGATACAGTTTGGGTATGCAGACATAGCCAAAGCCTATATCCTGTATCGTCAAAAACGTCGCGAGGCGCGTGAACGTAAGGACGTGGTTGTCGACGTAGAACAGACGATCACTGAGTATTTGGAGCATCTCGACTGGCGAGTGAATGCGAACTCAAACCAGGGGTATTCGTTGGGAGGCATGATTCTCAATACCGCAGGCAAGGTGACGGCGAACTACTGGTTGTCACACATTTATCCAAGCGCGATTGGCGATGCTCATCGTAATGCAGACGTGCACATCCATGACCTTGATATGTTTTCCGGATATTGTGCCGGCTGGAGTTTGCGCGGGCTTTTGGAAGAAGGGTTTAATGGCGTTCCGAACAAGGTTGAGTCCCAAGCGCCGAAGCATCTGAGCTCAGCTGTCGCGCAGATGGTGAACTTTTTGGGTACGTTGCAAAATGAATGGGCGGGAGCGCAGGCCTTTTCCAGTTTTGATACCTACATGGCCCCGTTCGTAAAAAAGTACGAACTTGAGACTCGCAGAAAAGCTCATGGGCTCGGGATGCAACCGGTGGTACCTATAGACCCGAGTACTATCCAGACCGGCGGTGGACTTGGCTCCCTGAAGTTTTGGGACGCGGTCCGCTTTGACGAGAGGACTGAAAAGTGGATTGCTGACGAGGTGTATGAGTACGTCTATCAAAACATGCAGTCGTTTGTCTTTAACTTGAATATTCCATCTCGATGGGGCACGCAGACACCATTCACCAACATCACCATGGATTTGATTTGTCCGGATGACTTGAAAGGAAAGCGTTTATTGCTCGGCGGAGAGTTATTTCCATATACGTTTGAGCAGCTACAAAAAGAGATGCACATTATTAACCGGGCCTTTGTCGAAGTCATGACAAAAGGAGACTCCAAGGGACGGACATTTACCTTTCCAATCCCGACATACAATATCGGCAAAGATTTTGACTGGGAGAACCCGGCCTATGAGGGCATCTTTGAGATGACGGCGAAATATGGCACACCATATTTTCAAAATTTTGTGAACTCCGATTTGAACCCGGGCGATGTCCGCTCGATGTGTTGCCGTCTACAGTTAGATCTAACTGAGTTGAAGAAACGTGGCGGCGGATTGTTCGGTTCGGCAGAGATGACAGGTTCAATTGGTGTCGTGACAATCAACGGAGCACGCATTGGGTACATGCATCGCGGCAGTCGTGAACAGTTTTTTCGTCGCATTGCGCATTTAATGGAGTTGGCAAAAAGTTCGTTGGAAATTAAACGAAAAGAGATCCAAACATGGATGGATCGTGGGTTGTTTCCATATACCAAACGGTACCTTGGTCATCTGAATAATCATTTTTCTACGATCGGCATCAACGGGATCAACGAGGCGATTCGAAACTTTACATACGACCAGGAAAATATCACAACCGAAGCAGGACAGCAGTTTGCCAAAGACGTGCTGAACTTTATGCGCGACATGTTGAAGGTATTCCAGAAAGAAACCGGCAACATGTACAACCTCGAAGCAACACCTGCAGAAGGAACCACCTATCGGTTTGCAAAAGAGGACCTGAAACGGTTCCCGGATATTCTCCAAGGAGGGACGCCGGAAGCGCCGTACTACACGAACTCATCTCAGATCCCGGTTGGATTTACCGATGACGTGTTTCACGCCCTTGATATGCAAAACGACTTACAGACCAAGTATACGGGCGGCACGGTCTTTCATTGTTATATGACCGAGCGCATTACGAGTGCTGAGAGCTGCCGCAATTTGGTAAAAAAGATCTTGTCAAAGTATCGGATTCCATATATTACGATTACGCCGACCTTTTCGATTTGCCCGGTTCATGGATACTTGAACGGTGAATGGGATTTTTGTCCAAAGTGTGACGAAGAGAACGGGTTGGTAAGCAGCGAACGATTTGATACAGGATACCGAAAGACGTATACGAGTGTCGCACCAGCAAAATAAGTTATATTTAATTTTATATATGACACAAGCCACCGCAACCAAACGCACGCGATGTGAGGTCTGGACCCGAGTTATGGGCTATCACAGACCTGTTTCACACTTCAATAAAGGAAAAAAGTCAGAGCACTACTCACGGAAACACTTTCAGGAGTGCATTGCTGCGAATGAAGATTTCTGCAGTCAGTACGCAGCATAGTCGCACGCTCTTTATATGCTCATCTCCGGGGTGCAAAAGTTTACGATGTTGGATTTTCCGGAAAAGACTGCCTGCATCGTCTTTACCCCGGGGTGCAACTTCCGCTGCGGGTATTGCCATAACCCGGAGTTCGTCTTGCCGGAGGAGATTCAAAAGTTAAAGAAGAATTTCATATCAGAGGCGACCTTTTTCCGGTTTTTGGAGGGACGACAGGGTTTGCTTGATGGGGTTGTGATCACCGGTGGTGAGCCCACGATGATGGGAGACCTCGGCGAATTTATTGGCAAGGTGAAGGAAAGAGATTTTTTGGTCAAACTCGACACGAATGGGAGTAATCCGGAGCGAGTAAAACCCCTATTGGAAAAACATCTTATCGACTACGTTGCCATGGACGTCAAAACCAGCTTGGCAAGCTACCGATCGCTTGTCGGGGCAGGTGGGCGCGCAGAAAAGATTGCTCAAAGTATGCGTCTGTTTATGGAAAGCGCCTGCCAGTATGAGTTCCGCATCACGTTGGTCAAAGAGTTTCACACCTATGAGATGCTGGAAGACCTGGCGAAAGAAATTCAGGGAGCAAAAAAATTGTATCTCCAGTCATTCCGTCCGGGGAATACACTTGATCCACTTTTTAAAAATTATCATGCCTTTTCTTCTTCAGAGATGGAGGAGATCCGTGGGATTTTTTCACGGACAGTGGCAGAAGTAACTATTCGTTAATGTATGAACACACAGACGCGAGCCTCCTTTCTTTTTCTCCGTCTTGCGATGGGCTTTCTTTTCTTGTATGCGGGTTTGAGTAAAGTTACAAATCCTGACTGGAGCGCTGCCGGATTTTTAAACGGGGCAAAAACATTGGCGCCCCTTTTTCATTGGTTTGCGCTTCCGAGTAATATCGGGTGGGTCAATGCGCTGAACGAGTGGGGGCTCACACTTCTTGGCGCCTCATTAATTTTTGGAATATGCGTGCGCCTATCGTCCAAGCTCGGAATAGTTTTAATGTTGTTGTATTACATCCCGGGGCTAGATGGTTTGTACCCGAATACACATGCATTCGTTGTTGACGAACATATTATATACATAGCTGTTTTGGCACTGTTCGCTTCATTTCGAGTCGGCAGATTTTGGGGTTTTGATGGGTGGTGGGTCGAGCGACTCGGAGAGCCGGTAGCCCCGGCATGGTATCGAATTTTGGGATAATGTCGGTTGACGTTTTGAGTCGCCCAAGATATAGTTTTGGGTGATTCTTATAATATGCCGGACTTACAGACCCTTATTGCCGACGTTATCGCTTTTCGCGATACACGCGGTTGGACAGGAAAAAACAAACCAAAGGACTTGGCCATCTCTTTGATTTTGGAGGCAGGAGAAGTGTTGGAGCATTTTCAATGGAAAAGTGATGAAGACATAAAGCAGTATGTTGTTGATCACAAAGAAGAAATAAGCGATGAGTTGGCAGATGTCTTTATTTATCTGCTTACCTTGAGCCGTGACCTCGGGGTAGATCTTATCGAGGCGTCATACCGAAAGATGGAAAAGAATGCCATAAAATATCCGGCCCCCAGTGATGGCACTCTATGAAAGCATCTGACTTATTTGTAAAAGCACTGGAAAATGAAGGGGTGAAGTATATCTTTGGTGTACCCGGGGAAGAAAATTTGGACGTTGTTGAGTCTTTGCGCACGTCGTCGATTGAGTTGATTCCTACTCGGCACGAACAGTCTGCCGGTTTTATGGCAGCAACGATTGGACGGCTCACCGGAAAGCCAGGAGTTGCTTTATCAACCCTCGGCCCGGGCGCTACGAACTTAGTCACGGCTGCTGCCTATGCAACATTAGGC
>MFQB01000054.1:0-4154 GCA_001784275.1 Candidatus Magasanikbacteria bacterium RIFCSPHIGHO2_02_FULL_47_14 | reverse complement strand
ATAACCGGGCAAAAGCCAATTAAGTCGAGCAAGCAAGGACATTTTCAAATTATAGATGTGGTTGAGTTGATGCGGCCGATAACCAAGTTTAGTAAACAGATTGTGAACGCGAATTTTGTAGCAGCACATGTGCGAGAGGCCTTCCGACTTGCAAGCGAGGAGCGACCGGGAGCAACGCATTTGGAATTGCCTGAAGATATCGCAGCAGAAGAAGCGGACCAGGCAGAGTTGTTCCCGGCAACGCGGGTGCGACGCCCGGTCGCAGAAGAAGAGGCGGTTGCCAAAGCAGTCGAGATGATTATGGTTGCCAAGCACCCGTTGATTTTGATCGGCTCCGGCGCGAATCGCAAACTGACTTCAAACATGTTGACCGAGTTTATTCAGCAAACCGGCATTCCATTTTTTAATACACAGATGGGAAAGGGAGTTGTTGACGAACGAAGCCCGGCGTATTTGGGTTGTGCAGCCCTCACCAGCAACGATGTGTTGCATGCTGCGGTAGAAAAAGCCGATTTGATTATCAACGTGGGTCATGATGTTACAGAAAAGCCGCCGTTTATCATGCGTCGCAACGGTCAACAAGTCATCCATATTAATTTTTATGGTGCACGAGTAGACAACGTGTATTTTCCACAGTTGGAGGTGATTGGTGATATTGCCAACGCCGTTTGGCAGATCAAAGAACGGGTTCGCTGGCGAAGCCAGTCGTGGGACTTTTCGTATTTTTATCAGGTAAAACAAAAATTGGAAGAACACATCGCGCGTGACATCCATGATCCGCGTTTTCCGTTGATACCGCAACGCATCGTGGGTGATGTCCGCCGGGTCATGCCAGAAGATGGGATTGTGACTTTGGACAATGGCATGTATAAGATTTGGTTTGCGCGAAACTATAAGGCCTACCAGCCAAATACCTTGTTGCTTGATAATGCGTTGGCAACCATGGGAGCAGGTATGCCCTCTGCGATGGCCGCAAAGTTGGTGTATCCCGAGCGTAAAGTGGTGGCCATCTGCGGCGATGGCGGATTTATGATGAACTCGCAAGAAGTGGAAACCGCAGTGCGACTAGGTTTGAATCTGACAGTTGTGATTTTAAACGACAGCGGATATGGTATGATCAAGTGGAAGCAAGGAGCGATGGGATTTTCTGCGCACGGTTTAGACTTCGGCAATCCTGATTTTGTGAAGTACGCCGAGGCCTATGGTGCGCATGGACACCGAGTCGAAAAGACAGAAGAGTTTACGAAAATTTTGGGAGAGTGTTTGAACGCAACCGGAGTCCACGTTATTGAGGTGCCGGTTGACTACTCGGGAAATCAGGCAATTTTGAATAAAGAGTTGCCGGAGATATATAAACAGCTGAGAGAAGTAAAATAAAAAAAGTTTGATACCCTTCTATGCCTCTTCAGTCTATCAATCCAACAACCGAAGAAGTTGTCGCCACGTACACTGAACTGTCAGACGGAGATGTAGATACAAAACTCGCCAGGGCAGAGGAGGCATTTGGTGTATGGAAACGAACGTCTTTCGCACAACGCAAAGAAAAAATGTTGCGCCTTGCGCAACTATTGAAACAAAATGGTCGCGAGATCGGCATGATTGCCACACAGGAGATGGGCAAACCGATTATTCAAGCAAAAGCTGAGGTGGAGAAGTGCGCCTGGGTCTGTGAGTACTATGCAGAGAACGCTGAACAGATCCTCGCTCATGAGGTGGTTGCGACAGATGCGAGTGAAAGTTATGTACAGTTTGATCCCATCGGTGTTGTGCTTGCGGTCATGCCCTGGAACTTTCCTTTCTGGCAGGTGATTCGGTTTATTGCACCCGCTGCCATGGCCGGGAATGTTGGTGTGCTAAAACATGCTTCCAATGTGCAAGGGTGTGCAACGAAGATAGAAGAGCTGTTTTTACAAGCAGGTTTTCCAGAAGGTATTTTTCAAAATTTGGCAATTGGCGCTGCGAAAGTGGAACGAGTGATACAAGATTCTCGGGTAAAGGCGGTGACTTTGACCGGGAGTGAGTATGCTGGTTCGCAAGTCGCCATGCATGCCGGCAAAGAGATCAAGAAAACTGTTTTGGAACTTGGCGGCAGTGATCCGTTTATTGTTTTGGAAGATGCGGATTTGGATCCAGCGGTTCAGACGGCGCTCATGGCGCGGTTGCAAAATTGTGGTCAGAGTTGTATTGCGGCAAAACGACTGATATTGGTTGAGTCCATAGCGGATGAGTTTCTCTCTCGATTAAAAACAATATTTGAATCCGCCAAAATCGGCGACCCGGCAGCCGATGACACCGCTATTGGACCGTTGGTCAATGAACAAAGTTTACAAACAATAGAAGACCAGGTGCAGCGATCTCTGGCCGCCGGAGCAACATTAGTGACAGGCGGGAAACGCGTCGGAGATAGAGGATTTTTTTACGCGCCGACTATTTTATCTGGAATAAAAAAGGGCATGCCCACCTATAGTGAAGAAGTGTTTGGCCCGGTCTTTTCTGCCATCGTAGTGAAGGGCGCAGAAGAGGCGATTGCAGTTGCCAACGATACGTCTTTTGGCTTGGGTGCGTCGGTCTGGACGCAGAATAGAGAAAAAGCAAAAAAAATGACACAAGAGATTGAGTCAGGATGCGTGTTTATCAATGGCATGGTGAAGTCAGACCCGCGGTTGCCGTTCGGAGGAGCGAAACGATCAGGATATGGACGCGAGTTGTCCCACTACGGAATAAAAGAGTTTGTGAATATTAAAACGGTTTGGATAAAATAAACGAAAAACATCCCGACTGAGTCGGGATGTTTTTATAAAGACTTTATTGTGGTCTTAAACTTTTCAAAAATAGTTCGCGCAGCTCCTCTTGATTTGCCTCCGGATAGTTACCGTCCAGAAAATTCGGTGTGACTCCGGATGCGTGGGTTTTTAGTTCCTGCTCGACCGCGCCCTTATATTTTCCAGGAACGACAATCGTGAGGTGGTGATACGTATCTCGACCCCAGATTTCTTTAAGCTGGGTAATCGTGTGTCTTACGTGGTGGCGAAGATGCTCTTCATCTCGACCTTGCATCATGTCCGGGGCTCCGGCTCCAAAGCGGCTTTCTCGGTCGCTATAGGTATCTTTGGGGTCGTCCACCTGGGGCAACTCCTCTATAGACTCTTCTTCGACGCGGAAGAGACGCGCGTGCTCTCGGTTGATAAGCACCAAAAGCGATGGGTAGTGTGTCATATGTTTCTATGATACCATTTTTAGAAAGAGAAGAGTACAATAAAAAAATCGGCTTTTAGCCGTTTATTACTCCATTAGGGTATAATTAAGATTGATATGCGTATCACCAAATTTGGTCACTCATGTTTGTTCGTCGAACAAGGGGAAGCCCGCATTCTTATTGACCCGGGCGCTTGGTCAGAAGGGCATACAAGCCTTACCAACCTCGACGCAATATTTGTTACGCACGAGCATCAGGATCACTGCGACATTGCTTCACTTCAGACGTTGAAAGAACAAAATTCCAATGCAACGGTTCTGACCAACTCTGACGTGGGCAAGAAGTTATCAGAGGCAGGTATTGAGTTTGAGGTGTTTGAGGGTGGAAGTACTCATGATATACACGGTCTTCATGTTGAGGCAGTTGGACGTGATCATGCGATTATTTATGGAAAGCCACCGTGCCAAAATACAGGGTATATTTTTGGTGGGCGGCTGTATCATCCAGGAGATTCGTTTCACTTGCCAAACAGACCAGTCGAAGTATTGGCATTGCCTGTGTGTGCGCCTTGGCTAAAGACGAGCGAAGTTATCGACTTTGCCATAGCCATTCAACCAAAAACCGTCTTTCCAATTCATGATGGTATGTTGAAACACGTTGGTGCGTTTCACAAACGCCCCCAAATGATGTTGGAGGAGAAAAAAGTTCGATGGCAGGTTCTTGAGCCAGGCGTTCCAACAGGTTTTTAGTATATGTCACCTCGACTCAAGCTTTTTTCTTCTCTTGCTGTTGGTATCTTTCTGTTTTTGACAGCAGGTATTTTATTTTTTTTGTATCCGAAAGATGCCACAGCTCCGTTGATTGAAAGCGCGACAGCGAGCTCGTCGGCAGTGCTGATACAAGATACTCCACTCACTCACACGTCATCCTCTACGCCTGTTCAACAGCTTAGTTTGTT
>MFQB01000053.1 GCA_001784275.1 Candidatus Magasanikbacteria bacterium RIFCSPHIGHO2_02_FULL_47_14 | reverse complement strand
TCCCTGAGATTGTGCAAGGGCTCGAACAAGAGCAGTCAGTTCTTGATTTTGTAGAAAAAGTGAAGCAAAAAAAAATGGAAGGAAATAAGTTTGAAGTAGAACAGGAGATAGATGGCGTATACACAGGTGCACATATGGAGAATCCATATGGAACAGGGGACCTTCCTATCTGGGTTGCTACCTTTGCAGTCGCAGAGTACGGCAGTGGAGTCGTTGGTTGTAGCGCACATGATGAACGTGACTTTCTCTTTGCAAAAAAATTTGGTATCCCATTGCGGCCAGTTATGTTTCCACAAGATGAGAAGGAGGCACTAAAAGTCCGTAACCTTGAGTACTGTTACCATCACGATCCAGAGGCGATTCTTTCGGACCCGGAGGAGTTTAGGGGCCGCAAGTGGGGAGAGGTGCGTGAGGATATGCTCGATTTTTTGGTTCAAAAAGGAATGGGTGTACGAGCGGTACAATACAAACTCCGTGACTGGTCTGTCTCTCGCCAGCGATTTTGGGGCGCGCCAATTCCGATGGTTTTTTCTGAAGAGAGAAAAAATAAAAAACGAAAATATATTTTGATCCACGGGTTTACTGGCCGCAAGGAAAATAATTTTTTCCCACGGCTGAAGTCTCAATTGGAAGACTTGGGGCATGCTGTATGGTGCGAAACTTTACCAAACCCTGATCAACCAAATATCGAAGCACAAGTTGACTGTATCCTTGAACACAATGACATTGACGAACATACTGTGCTGGTCGGTCACTCGTTGGGTGGCGCTGTGATCATACGCCTCCTGGAAAAGACTCAACAACAAGTTGCCAAAGTTCTATTTGTTGATTCATTTACTCAACCAAGGTTTGTCGATAAAACACGTCCAGATGTTGAGCACAGCTGTAACTGGAATTTCGATCTGCAGACAGTAGCCAAGCTTGCTGACGAGTTTGTCATGCTTGTAGACAACTCATCTTCCATTATTCCTCGTGCTGAATCCGAGAAGATGCAAAAGATATTTGATGCACGAATGGTTATGGTAAAACCAGCCGAAGAACACTTTTGTGCAACAGAAGAACCATTAGTGTCAGAACACGCCCTTGTAGACGGCTTCATAGTCTGTCATAAGGACGACCTCCCAGTCCGTCTCCCAGACGACGTCGACTTTAAACCAACTGGCCAATCACCACTGACCTATTCAGAAAATTTTCAAAAGGGTGTGGAGGAAAAATACGGTTCCGGATTCAGACGTGAAGTTGACACTCTTGATACCTTCATGTGTTCGAGTTGGTACTATTATCGGTATCTTGATCCACACAATGACGAGCAATTTGCCTCACCAGAAAGTTTGAAACAGTGGATGCCAGTCGACTTCTATCTTGGCGGTGCTGAACATGTCAACGGTCACTTGTTGTACTCACGATTTTTTACCAAGGTTTTGTACGATGCAGGGTATATCGACTTTGACGAACCATTCAAAGTCCATCGCCACCAAGGGTTGATTTTGGGTGAAGACAGTCGTAAGATGAGCAAACGATGGGACAATGTGATCAATCCGACAGACGTGATTAACGAATATGGCGCTGACACCTGCCGCATGTATGAGATGTTCATGGGACCTTTGGAAGACACCAAACCATGGAGTACTGGCGGTGTGAAAGGTATCAGCAGGTTTTTGGATAGAGTGTGGCAACTGCAAGAAAAAATTGATTCAGCTCCAGAGATTGTTAATTCAGAAATGGATGCGCTTGTGCATAAGACAATAAAGAAAGTCACCGAAGATACAAAGACGTTGCAGTTCAACACAGCCATTGCGAAAATGATGGAGCTCACGAATGCGTTTGGCAAGGAGGAGAGAATTGCACAGTCTCAGTTTGAGCTGTTCTTAAAAATATTAGCGCCATACGCGCCATTTATTACAGAAGAAATATGGCGTGCACTTGGACATGCAACTCCAATAGGGAGTGAGCCGTGGCCTGCCTATGATCCGACAAAATTAGTAGAAAATACAATGACGTTGGTAGTGCAAGTCAATGGAAAAGTTCGTGCAAATATAGAAGTAGCCTCAGATACTACTGAAGAAGACGCAAAACAGCAGGCACTCGCACACCCCAGTGTTCAAAAGTGGCTTGAAGGAAGAGAACCTAAGAAGGTTATTTATATAAAAGGGAAGCTCGTCAGCGTTGTGATCTAGTAGTTCAACTCAAAAAGCTCTTCTGTACCTTCGCTTGTTTTTGTAAAAAGAATTTTTCTTTGCTTTTGGTGTACCCGGACTTCTCGGATATTACTCACGTCAAGAATTTTTTGTGTTACGTAATATCCCGGATTAAATGCCGTAAGAGAATTTTGTGTAGCCACAAGTAAAACTCCAAAGTCATCGAGAGGGCGAACAAACTGAATCGGATCACCCGTTCTATTTAAGAGAGTTGCATTTCCATCTTCGTAGATCGTCCAAAGTTCCCATGGTGACCATACGATCCACTCGTGGGTTCCGGAGTTGAATGTGACTGACTCTGCTTGAATACGTTGAACTCGTGGCGGCGAGGTCCGTTCCACAATGTCAATCATATTTTCATGGTGTGCAACGATTCTTTTGTTGTTCACATGAACAAACCGATCAATGGGTTGGTCTGTCGCGTAAGACTCTTTGACATTGCCATCAACAGTCTCAGTCACTGCACCACGATCTGCGTCGTATGTCCACAGATGTCGGCTCCCATCGATATACCATGGCGCGGAAGCTACCGGCAATCGGACCAAAAAATTAGCTCCATCGGAAGTGAGAGAAAAAATTTCGTCACGATCTGCAAAAAATAAATGAAGCGACTCAGATGAATCCCACTGTGTTCTGATTACAGATTCACCAGGCAGAGCAATAGCGTCAGTTTCTCCTGCTCGTTCGCCGGAAACCAAGCGGATGTGTTGTCCTGCAACATCTTTCCACGATATCAAAGCGCTTGCATCATAAGGGGACCACTCCATATATGGAGATGTACTCGCTGTAATAATGCTCAACGGGGTTTCTTTTTTTGTTTCAGCATTAAATAACGAAAGTGCAAACGTATTGGTTGTTGATTGCGTCATCCCGAGCATATGGGCTCCGTCATACGATAATGCAAACGATGTAAAGCGTTGCACTGAAGGCAAAGCGACCGGTTCGGTTTTTCTTATTAAACCGATATGTTTAATATAGCTTGTCTTGTTGCTTTCAACTGTCACATCTTTTTCCCAGGTGATGTACCCCGCCTTTTCCAGGCGAACACGGTACGTATTTGGTGTAAGGTTTGTCAAACGTATGGGAACTGTTTTTTCAATTTGAATATCGTTAATAAAGACGTCCATGTCTCGCGGATCGCCCTCGATACTTAACACGCCGGTTGTCAAAAAGACGTGGTTTCGCCAGTCGTATCGATATCCGGTCGTATATAAAATCAATAACGGAGAGATAATAAAAAAAGAGGCGATCAAAGAAATCATGATCGTGAGGCGCACTCGGTGAGGGATAAAATAGGGGGGGTGGTACATGAGATTTTTATCTTGCTCTTTTCACGTATGTCGGCTACAATAGTAGCGCAGCTTTCTCTCTGACGCAAGACTCTTATGCCATCCTATCATATTCAAGGAGGCAAACAACTCCATGGGTTAATTTTAGTTACTGCCGGCAAAAATTCGCCGGTGGCCTTGTTGTGTTCCACCTTATTGCTCAAAGGTAAGGTGGTATTTCACCACATGACCCATGTCGAAGAAGTCGAGCGCATTTTGGAAATTTTACAAAGTATCGGTGTTCAGACTCATTGGCAGGATCATGAGACACTGCTCGTTGACACTTCCGGTCCCTTGACCATGGATACGATCGATCGACATGCCTGCGAGGTAACCCGTTCATCGCTTTTGTTGATTGGTGCTCTTGTTGCTCGTGAAAGACAGTTTACCTTATACAAGTCGGGCGGTTGTAAATTAGGCAATCGGACGATTCGTCCACATATGTATGCACTGGATAAGTTAGGTGTCCGTGTGGAATCAACCGAAGAGGGATACACTGTCTCGACCACAGATCTGAAAGGCGCCTACGTGGTCATGTATGAGTCTGGAGACACTGCGACAGAAAACGCTATTATGGCAGCGGTGTTGGCTCCCGGAACCACCCAGATCAAAATGGCCTCTGCAAATTATATGGTCCAGGACCTTTGTTATTTTTTAATCGCGGCCGGAGCGAAAATTGAAGGAGTTGGCACGACAACACTCAGCATCATTGGTGTCGAGGCGTTGCATGACATTTCGGAATATACCCCAATTCCAGACCCGGTTGATGCCATGGCGTGGATTTCACTTGCTATCACAACCCACTCTGAATTAACCATTACAAATTGCCCGCTTGACTTTTTAGAGTTGGAGTTGGAAAAGTTGCATGTGATGGGACAACAGTGCACCTACAGCAACCAGCGTTTGTCTGACAACGGTCATTTTGCAATTGTGGATATCACACTCAAGTCATCCGCATTGCAGGCGCTGCCGGATAAGTTATACGGCAGACCGTTTCCCGGACTGAATATTGATAACGTGCCGTTGTTTGTTCCGCTTTTGACCCAGGCTGAGGGCACAACGTTGGTTCATGATTGGTGTTACGAAAATAGGGCGGTCTATTATCTTGAATTAAAAAAAGTTGGTGCAAATATCTTGTTGCTCGACCCGCACCGCGTGATGATTGAAGGGCCGACCCAGCTGAAAGGGAACGACGTGGTTGCGCCGCCAGCGTTGCGGCCGGCAATGGCACTTCTTATTGCGATGATTGGGGCAAAAGACACATCTGTATTGCGTGACGTCTATCAAATTGAACGTGGATACGAACAACTCATTGAACGCTTGCAATCTGTTGGGGTAGATATTCAACGTTCCGAAGTATAATTATAATATGGTATGTTAGAAAAAAGTTCGTATAAACGGTTTCTACTTGTTACCACCTTCGTTGGTTTAGGTATTGCATTCGCAATCGGATTTTTTAGCGGCACTGCTGTAGCGGTTCGAAAACAGGTCGTCGATGCCAGCGGCGATGTGAATATCACCAAGGTCGTTGATCTGTACGGAAAGACTCGGTCGGACGAAGTCAGTTTCGACCAATTTTGGAAGGTGTGGAATACCATCAAAAGCAATTACGTTGGCCAACCGGTAAACGAAGTTGATCTTTTTTACGGCGCAATTCAGGGGATGGTGAAAGGATTGAACGACCCATACTCTGTCTATTTTCCGCCAAAAGAAGCGAAAGAGTTTGCCGATGACTTATCCGGAGAGTTTGAGGGTATTGGCGCAGAAATCGGCATTCGTGACAAGCAACTTATTGTGATTGCACCGTTACCGGACTCTCCGGCAGAAAAGGCCGGGCTTAAATCCGGTGATAAAATTTTGGCAATCGGGGATGAAGAAACCGGTGATATTACAGTAGAAGAAGCAGTACAAAAAATTCGTGGTCCGCAAGGTACACAAGTGATGTTGACAATATCACGCGATGGTTGGGAAAAGGCAGAAGAACGAACCATAACTCGTGACCGCATCAATGTTCCAACAGTCAGATGGGAAATGAAAGAAGGAGATATCGCATACGTGCGGATTAGTTACTTTAACCAGGAAACAGTATTTGAGTTTGACAAAGCTGTTCAAGAGATGTTGCTCAAAGCGCCTGCAGGTCTTGTGCTTGATCTGAGGAGCAATCCGGGTGGCTATTTGGATAGCGCCGTACTCATCGCCAGTGAGTGGATCAAAGACGGGGTTATTGTTCGCGAGCGATTTAACGATACTGAACAAAAAGAGTATTCCACGTCTGGCCGGCATAGACTCAGTGATATTCCAACGGTGACGTTGGTTGACGAAGGTACCGCATCAGGGTCGGAAATTTTAGCCGGTGCTTTACAGGATAATGGGAAGGTTCTTGTTGGCGCACAAATCTTTGGTAAAGGATCGGTACAAAATTTTGAGGTGCTCCCGGATGGCTCTGCCTTAAAACTTACCATTGCCAAATGGTTCACACCCAAAGACCGAAAAATCGATGAAACCGGCATCACACCTGACATTGTCTTGGAAAAAATGTTTGAGGAAGATGCTTCTACCGAGGGAGAAGCAAAAGATCTTGGGTTGGAAAAAGCAATGGAAGTTCTAAAAAGTCAGATCCAATAATATGTTCAGCGGTACGGTTGTCTTTGGTGAAGGAAAAGGAAAGTTGCTCGGATATCCGACTGCAAATTTAAATATTCTTCCAGAGGACACCGGTCTTGATG
>MFQB01000052.1 GCA_001784275.1 Candidatus Magasanikbacteria bacterium RIFCSPHIGHO2_02_FULL_47_14 | reverse complement strand
CGGTCTGGTCGAGGGAGGATATGGACTGAGTATCCGAATGAATCTTATACCCCAAAATGAAGACGTCCACGTTGGAGACACTGTCATAACCTCTGGTCTGGAACCATCTGTCCCGCGCGGGCTTGTGATAGGCACAGTTGAAACTGTTGAGAAGGAGGCGTTTCAGCCCTTTCAGCGGGCCCTTATCACCTCACCGATTGCGCTTGACCGCGTTTCGACAATATCTCTGTTGATACAATAAATATGCGACTTTTGGCGCGTATCATTCTTTTTATCTTTTTGCTCTTGTTGACCTTCTGGATGCATGTATTTTTTTTCTATACACTTCCATTTCCGTTTCGTGCGATCAATACAATTTTTGTTGTACTTTTTTTTGTATTATGGTGGAGAGAGTCCGGGAGTGTTGTCTGGATAAGTTTTTTTGTCCACCTCCTGACTGAGTTTGTTTCTGATCTGCCATTCGGTATCACGATGTTCTCTGGAACTGTAAGCGTGCTGGTTGGCTACTGGCTCTATGTCAACGTGTTTACCAACCGGTCGTGGTACGCAATTTCATTGTTACTTGTTGTAACTATTGCATTGTTTCGTCTCAGTTTTATTTTACTCCTCGTTGTCCATGCTTTTTTGTTCGATAGCCACTTTTCATTCGCACCGATTATACAATTTACACTTTGGGAGGCTGGAATAACGACGGGTGTGTTTTTAGTCATCTCAGCCGCAGTGTCTCGTCTCTTCTTCCGTTTTCGACCAGAACGAATCCGCTGACGCTATGAAAGAAACACTTGATTACCTTTTTACCGACCAGCCAAACAATAACTCCCGGACAAACCAATGGGTTGAGGAGTCTGTTATCTTTGAAAAAAAAATAGGCAAACAAGAGACACTTCCAGGGAGTGGCCGCTTTATCGGATCGGGTTTTTCATATAAAAAGTCAAACCTTCTCTTCGTCACCTTTGTATTTTTTTTAGGGGTGCTGTTCGCTCGCCTGGTGTATTTGCAAATAATGCACGGGGGAGCATATCTCAATACCGCAAGAGGAAATAGAGAACGACTTATTCGTATTCCTGCGGAGCGGGGTCTCTTTTTTGATCGTAATGGAAAACAACTGACAACAAATATTCCAAATTTTTCACTTGCAATTGTTCCTCAAGATTTGCCTCGTGAACAAACAAAACGACAAGGTCTTATAAAACAACTTTCAGAAATTACCCACAAGACACCAGAAGAGATTGAGAAGATTCTTGATGAGTACGGTTCATATAGTTACGAATCAATTATTATTCAGGAAAATTTGGACTATGAGACAGCGTTGAGGGTTCAAATTGAGTCAACTCACTTGCCTGGGATTTATGTGCACATTGGAAGTAAACGCCTCTACCTGCATCCGGAAGATGTTGCCTCTGCCACGACCTCGCCAATGGTAGACTCAACCTCGTCACTCTCCCACGTGCTTGGATATTTGGGAAAGTTAAATAAAGAAGAGCTGGATAGTCTTTATTCCAAAGGGTATGTCCCATCAGACAGCATTGGAAAGACTGGAGTTGAGAAGAGTTATGAAGATGCCTTACGCGGTGTTCATGGGAAGCGTATTGCGGAGGTTGATGCGCTTGGGCGTGAGCAAACCGTGTTGTCAGAAGAGCCGCCCACTCCAGGCCAACATCTTATGTTATCCATTGACGTTTTGATGCAACAAAAACTGGAAGAGATCATGCAGAGCAGCATGTTGCTTCTAAAGAAAAAACGTGCGGCCGCTGTTGTTATGAATCCGCAAAATGGTGACATTTTAGCTCTTGTGAGCTTTCCAACCTTTAATAATAACGACTTCTCAGGCGGCATCTCTCAAGAGGTATATTCACAGTACATAGATGACCCGGATAAACCGCTCTTTAATCGGGTTATCGGTGGCACATATCCCTCAGGGTCAACGGTTAAACCTGGAATTGCGAGCGCTGCACTTGAAGAAAAAGTGATCACAGACAAAACAACCGTTTTGAGCACAGGCGGAGTCAGAGTGGGGCAGTGGTTTTTTCCTGACTGGCAGGCGGGTGGCCATGGTGTGACTGACGTCAGAAAGTCACTCGCATTTTCAGTGAATACATTTTACTACTACATCGGCGGTGGCGTTGGTTCATTCACAGGTTTGGGCGTTGACCTTATTACGCACTACTTACGACAATTTGGCTTTTCCGAGGCCCTTGGAATCGATATACCCGGCGAAGCAACGGGATTCTTACCATCTAAGGAGTGGAAAGAGCGTGAAAAAGGGGAGCGGTGGTATGTGGGCGATACATATAACTTATCAATCGGGCAAGGTGACTTGCTGGTTACACCACTGCAAATAGCATCATTAACAGCGACTGTCGCAAATGGTGGAACTGTATACCAACCACACGTCGGCAGTGCTTTGGTTGATCCTTTGACAAGCAGACAAAGTCAGATCCCACCAAAGATAATACGCAATCAGTTTATCTCAACCGAACACATCACCACAGTACGGCTTGGGATGCGGGACTGCGTGGTGGCAGGTTCATGTCGCCGACTCGGTTTGTTGCCATTTGAGGCTGCCGGTAAAACAGGAACAGCACAATGGAGTAGCACCCAGCCAACCCACGCCTGGTTTACTTCGTTTGCACCATTTGAAAATCCGGAAGTTGTCATAACTGTTTTGGTTGAAGAAGGCGGAGAGGGTTCATCTGCAGCCGTCCCGATCGCGTACGAGTTTTATGCGTGGTGGTGGCAATATAAACACGGCACTTGACGTCGTATATTGGCTCAACGTATACTAAATGACACCCGCAAGAGCGGGATTTTATGATTATGACCTATGGTTTCACAGCCAGGACCTCAATATCTCAGTAAGGAAAAGTATCAACAGCTTCAAGAAGAGCTGAACAAGTTAGTGACAATAACAATTCCTCTTATTGCAAAACGAATTGACGATGCCAAACAGATGGGTGACTTGTCTGAAAATGCTGAATACCAGACCGCTCGAGAGGAGATGGCGTGGGCACAGAGTCGAATTAAAGAGATAGGGTATATTCTGCAGCAGGCACAAATTATTGAAGATGGCGGACTCACTCACGATGTGGTTCAGATCGGCTCAAAAATTATTGTTGAGACAAATGGGAAGAAAAAAGAGTATACGATTGTCGGAGCACAGGAGGCAGATCCGCTCACCGGCAAAATTTCCAATGAGTCGCCACTCGGTGTTGCCTTTCTTGGTAAAAAAGGTGGGGATAGAATACATGTTCAAGTACCTGCCGGGAATCTGGAGTATACGATTGTCGGTATAGAATAATCCTCTTATATTAGCCTTTTTTCTCTCAACCCCGGGTCGTCCGGGATTGTTTGATATTTCCTGCGTATTTTGGTACAATTGATAGATATATTGCGTAATTTATGCCTCAACCGAGTAAAAAAACAGAAAAGATGAATATTAATGACGAGCGGGATGTCCGTTTACATAAGCTGGCGGAGTTGCGAGCGTCAGGTATGAATCCGTACCCTGCGACAGCAGCAAGAGACCGGAGTATCAAAGAGGCAATTGAACAACCAGAAGATACGCATGTTTCAATTGCAGGTCGTGTAATGACAAAGCGCGAAATGGGCAAGTTGGCATTTTGTCATGTGCAAGATGAGAGTGCAAAAATGCAAATTGTGATTCGCCAGGACGTTGTGTCGAATGAATCATTTAAACTGTTTAACAAAAAAGTGGACATTGGTGACTTTATCGCATGTGCCGGCGAGCGCTGCGTTACCAAGACGGGTGAGCAATCTGTGATGGTTCGAGAGTGGAGTTTTCTTGCAAAAGCAGTGCGACCGCTTCCTGACAAGTTTCATGGCGTTGTTGATGAGGAGATAAAGTTACGCAAACGATATCTTGATTTGTTATTTGATCCGGAAACCAAGGCGCTGTTTCGTCGGAAAGCAGTTTTTTGGCAAAGCATGCGGTCATTTCTTTTGCAAGAAAAATTTTTGGAGGTGGAAACCCCGGTTTTAGAAACCACAGCCGGTGGAGCGGACGCAAATCCGTTTGTCACGCATCACGATGCGCTAGACATGTCTGTATACCTTCGAATTTCCATGGGAGAACTATGGCAAAAGAGGCTGATGGTTGGAGGCTTTGAAAAAACGTTTGAGATTGGTCGGCAGTTTCGCAATGAGGGGATCAGCCGCGAGCATCTTCAAGACTATACGCAAATGGAGTTTTACTGGGCTTTTGCTGACTATCGGAAAGGTATGGAACTTGTAGAGCGGATGTACAAGTATGTCGTTCAAGAAACGTATGGTTCACTTCAGATAAAGGAAATTGGAAACTTTACTGACATCGACCTTGCACAACCTTGGAAAGAAATTGACTATGTTGAAACTATCGAGCAGATAACCGGAGTAAACGTTCTCGCAGCCACAGAACAACAACTTCAACAGAAACTAGAAGAGTTGGACGTACGCTATGAATCTCACGAGGGGAAGGCCCGACTCATGGATTCCTTGTGGAAATATTGTCGGAAACAGGTCAAAGGGCCTGTATTCCTGGTTCGCTTGCCTGTTGACGTATCGCCTCTGGCAAAACGAGCACAGGACAATCCGGAACTGACGGAACGCTATCAAGTTATCATTGCCGGCACTGAACTGGGAAATGGATATAGTGAGTTAAATGACCCTGTTGACCAGATGCACCGATTCCAAGAGCAGGCGCGTTTGCGTGAAGCCGGCGATGCTGAAGCGCAGATGTATGATGCTGACTTTGTCGAGGCCTTGGAGTACGGTATGCCACCAACAACCGGTTTTGGTGTTTCAGAGCGGCTTTTTTCCTTTTTGGAGAACAAACCCATTCGGGAGTGCGTTCTTTTTCCACTGATGCGTCCGGAGCGGCCTGTTGACGTATGAGGCAAAAGATACTCGTCTTTGGCACCTTTGACTTCTTGCATATCGGGCACATATATTTTTTGCGACAGGCGAAGAGATGTGCGGATACAGTCGTTATTGCACTCGCACGAGACGAGGTTGTGAAGCAGCTGAAGGGGTCGTATCCAATTCACAGAGAACGCGAACGAAAAGAATTGCTTCAGCATGTTGATCTGATCGATGAGGTTGTATATGGTGACAAAACCATAGGCACGTATCAAATCATCACTCGCATCAAGCCAACGGTGGTTGGTATAGGATATGACCAAGTCGATCTCTATAAAGATCTTCAGTCATTCACGAAAAGAAAAAAAATCAGTATACGGATTATTCGGCTGAAACCATATCGAGCAAACGAGCGAAAATCCACACTGATTCGCAATATAATTCGCACAGCAGGGAACTTATGAACAAACTTCAGATTCTTATTGCCACAACCAACGAACAGAAGTACCGGGAGATCCTCTATTTTTTAGGAGATCTTCCTTTTGAGTTTATAACGCTTGCTAACATATCACAGACAATAGAACCACCGGAGGAAGTAGAGGAGACGATTGAGGGAAATGCGCTTTTGAAGGCACAGTACTATGCCAAAAAAACGGGTTTTATTACTCTTGCAGATGACACGGGACTATTTACCGACGCCTTGAACGGCTGGCCCGGGGTTAATAGCGCCCGCTTTCTGCCTGAGGCAGCGCAACGACGCGATCTTGTTTTAGAAAAAATGAAAGACGTACCAAAAGGACAACGTACAGCATCATTTCGTTGTGCTCTTGTAATCGCTGATCCGAACGACGACTCGTTTCATCTCACAATCGGAGAAGATCAGGGCGAAATAACTCAGGAACCGGTGGTAACTGAGAAGGAGCGTGCTTGTTTTGATACAATCTTTTTTCTTCCCGACATGCAAAAAACATATTCACAGCTTTCGTTAGAAGAAAAAACTGCCATAAGTCACCGAGGCAAGGCGCTGATGAAGATAAAGTATTACCTGACAAAGCAATATGGGGCGCGTCATATCGTCGCGCCACTGGGCCTTATAATACGAGATAAGAAGATACTCTTGGGCCTGAGAAACGATCCGTTTCGCCCTACCTTTCACAGGAAGTGGGAGTTTCCCGGCGGTTCGATGGAGTTTGGAGAGACTGTAGAGGAAAACTTACACCGTGAGATTGAAGAGGAGACGGGGCTTGATACTGAGGTAGTCCAGTCGTTGGATGCTTTTTTTGTCTACCCAGTTGAAGAGGCGACATGGAGATACCAAGTCTATCTTATGCCCTATGTGTGCCGTGTTATTGGTGGCAAAGAGCACCCGAGAGACGCAGAGGTGTTGGATCTCCGTTGGTATGATCTGGAGGAGGTAAAAAAAGAGGATCTTATAGGAAAAAACAAAGAAATTTATAACGTAATTTTTGATAAGTTAAAGCAAATTGTTATTGACAATGATTTATAACGTACCAGAGTATGTTAGACATTAAGTTTATTCGCGACAACATAGAACAAGTAAAAAAGACATGTACTCAAAAAAGATGTTCTGTCGACGTTGATCGTCTTCTTGAGTTGGATGAGAAAAGGCGTTCACGCATTGGAGATATTCAAAATCTTGAAGCAGAGAGAAATAAACTGTCAAAGGGAAAGCCTTCTGAAGCGGAGATTGTACACGTTAAAAAAGTCAAAGAGGATATCGCCGCGCTTCAGTCAGAGTATGATGTTATATACAAAGAATTTATTGCACTTTTGTACACAGTGCCAAACATCTTGCATCCAGATGTGCCGATCGGCATCGACGAAACCCAAAACGTTGTCATAAAAAAGAATGGGGAGCCACGTGTATTTTCTTTTCAACCTCGCGAGCATTGGGACATAGGTGTCGAAAAAGATATTATTGATATAAAACGTGCAGGTCAGATCACCGGAACACGCTTTGCATATCTGAAGGGCGACCTTGTTTTACTTGAGTTTGCCCTTATTCAGTATGCACTTTCTGTTGTGACAAACGAAGGAGTACTGAGCCAGATTGCGACTCAAGCCGGTTTAACAGTAAGTACGAAACCGTTTATTCCCGTTGTTCCACCGGTGATGGTTCGGGGAGACGTTATGAACAAGATGGCTCGTTTGGAACCAAAGGAAGAACGATATTTCATACCGAGCGACGAGCTCTATCTGGTGGGGAGCGCCGAACACACGCTTGGTCCTTTACACATGGAAGAGACATTAAAGGAAAAGGACCTCCCGATTCGATATATCGGTTTCTCAACCGCATTTCGTCGTGAAGCGGGAAGCTATGGAAAAGATACAAAGGGAATTTTACGAGTCCATCAGTTTGATAAGTTGGAGTTTGAGTCTTTTGCACCGCCAGCACTGGCATTAGTGGAGCAAGACTTTATTCTTGCGATTCAACAGCACCTTATGAGTGGTCTTGGTCTGCCCCATCAAGTCGTGTTTAAGTGCTCGGGGGACATGGGCGCACCTGACTACAGAGAGTTTGATATTGAAACGTGGATGCCAGGCCAGGGGAGGTACCGCGAAACCCACACAGCCGACTATATGA
>MFQB01000051.1:16722-29209 GCA_001784275.1 Candidatus Magasanikbacteria bacterium RIFCSPHIGHO2_02_FULL_47_14 | reverse complement strand
TTTCTCGTCAACGTCACAGAAATCCGGGATATCCTGAAAGATCGATTTTCCTTGTTATCAATTCGTGTCACCAAGACGTTTCCGCACTCACTTGAGATAGAAGTTGAGGAGAAACTCTCTACTATCATCTATGATAACGGCGCATATTATGCGTATCTTGGCTTCGATGGACGTATTGTTGAACAGATACGACGTGTCGGTGAGGATGAGTGGACTTCCATAACAAAGACTGTGACAAGCACGAATGAACGTGGGGAGATAGTTCAGGAGGAGAAGGTAATCGAGAGGTACCACACACCTCACGCTCAGTCAGTGCAGGCAGAGGTAGGGGACTTTCCCGTAGCATATGACAAAACGGCTATGGACAAAACAGGTGCAGTGAATGAACAGGTCCTTGAGTCAACATATGCAAAACGCATCATTGAATGGTTCACAGCCATCGACAGCGAAACAGATCTTGTGTTTTCCTACCTGGTTATTGATAATGGACTTGGCGACGCCCGCATTATCACCAAAGAGGGGTGGGAGGTGCGTATCCAGTTGTCGCAAGACACAAGTCCACAGTTTGAGCGCCTGACGTATTTGCTGAAGCAAAAAATTTCTTCAACTACGAATTTGCAGTATATTGATGTGCGATATCAGGATAGATTGTATTGGCAGTAAAGCGGAGAGGGTAGAAGCCGACTGGGACCTGACAAGGGCAATGCACGGCTGTGTTATAAGGCGTATATAGCATAAGTATTGTGTCGCACAATCCCACTTCGACGTCCTAAATAAATCTCCGATAAGCAAAACTCAGCTTGAATACAGCTGGGTTTTTTGTTGCAGATTCCTCAGAAGGGGAGCCTGGAGCACGAAACAGTGCTGGCCCCGACTGAGGTCTACCAAGAGCGATGAACGGATTAAAAAAGGTAGACCAGCGTGGGCCGGATATGGTAAAGTTATCCGGTTATTTCAACTTGATTCTTTTTATTTTATGAACGTCTACGAAGACTTCGAAAGTTTGAAAATTCTTACGGAAACTGAATATAAAAAGATAAAAAGCGTTTATTGTCCCGCTCTTAAAAACAGCGTCGCCTTTAATTCTGAGGGTTTTCATCATCTGAGGTACGATGGCAGCCGGTCAGAAAGAAGCAAAACTGTACAAAGAAATAAATTTCTTTGTCTCAAAAAAGCTAGAGACATAGTTGAAAAATCTACCACAGTACAGGAATATAGAAGAAGCATATGTAAAGTTGGCAAAGCAAAAAAAGATGGATTTACAAAAACTAGTTTAGTAGAGTGGTTTGCTTTTTGCGCAATTACAAGTTTTACCAACCAAACAAGAATTAAAGTTGTAATACGTAGAATTGGAGGGGAGGACGGTTCCTTTCATTTTTGGAGTGTCATACCTTACTGGACCATGTTTAATGGCCATCGTGTTGTAGGCACCACAGAGATAGAGGATAAATAAAAAATCTCTCTTAGGAGAGAGGTTTTTTAGTGTGCTTGCTTTTCGGTTTATGATCCTTGCGGATTGACCGAACGGGGCTTTCGCCCACAAGCACACCTATATAATACATGAAAATTGAGAAAGTGTCAAGATTGGTAAATGAGTAAAACTTGAAGAATTATCATTTTATTTATGCCCCTGTATCCAATGACCTGTTCCGCGTGTCATGAAGAGTACAGCCTTGTGAGAACAGTCCCACTCTAGAGACAACTTGTCCAAATTGTAAAAGTAAAAACCTCCTACGGGCGTCAGAGGAAGAATATGAAAAAGGAAGACTCCATTGTAGAAATAGGATAAAACGTATTGCAGGTTTGACTGGCGAAGAGAGAATAGGGAAGTGGGAAACTTAAAACAATAAGGAAATAGGTTGGCAAAGTAAAAAAAATGTGGTAAGATGTAAGTATCAAATTTTTAGCTAAACAAAGACTAAAAATAGCTTCAAAAAACCACCGGAAGGTTATATGAAGATCTCACAAGACCCTGGCAACCCATAGTCAATTACAAGAATTGACATTCTTTTATTTTCGTGCTAAGGTTGCGTGCCAAAATTGAAGTGCCTTTTATCCTCTAGTAGTACCTCCGATCAGACTTGAACTGATATCTGGCTCTGCGTACAAGGCAGCCGCTCTATCCAGTTAAGCTACGGAGGCACTAATAGAGAATAAAGGACATTTGGGTCCTTACTCTCTCACAACACATCGTGGGATGAATAAAAGCATTAGAGTTGTTGAAAACTAAGTATTGATACTACTTAGTTTTCTTTTTGCCAGCATTTTCTCTGACCGTCGTTTTGGGATGGTTTTCCGCGTATTTCTTGGTGGTGATCTCACCGTTATCTGCGCGTCGGTACCGATAGTTATATCGAGCTGGTTTGGTTATATATACCACCTCCTCTCGATAATTAAATTCCACGATGTGTTGTGAGAGAACAAACAAAAAATCCTTCCTCAAAGCTACCCAAGGCTTTGTGTGATTGCTCACACTTGTCTCAGATAGTCTTTGAGAAAGGATTCTTGCAAAAAACGTTTCGTGGACAAGCAATGATGGTAACCTAGGGGATCTGCAAAGCAGTTCAACGCATACCCTAACATAAAATCAGCGGAAAAGCAAGAGGGGAACTGGATAAATTCAGAGTTATTAACTTCGAGATCTATGTGCACTTATGAATTGCTAATTCCTTGGACTCTCATCGCGGTGTTTGTCACTTATTGCTTTCTTTTTTACTCAATTCTTGAGGTGAAAGAGGAAATAAGATTGCTAAGGAACGATTTACAAAAAAAACGATAGTGGCTGCTGCAATAGCAGCACCTATCCAGAGAAAAACTTTGGGTAGTTGTGGCCAAATGATACCGACTAAAGTGAAAAACATAAGACCTGTCATAAATGTGAGTACGCAGAGAATCCAAGTTACTAGGGTAATGAACTTTGAGAAAGCGATTGTAAGACGATTCACTGTGCTACGCAGTTCTTCATTTGAGTGAGTTTCCATATATCCAGTTAGTTATTTAAAGTTTTTACAGTTATTATGCTGTTGCATTTTCAAGAGATAGTGGGGAATAGGGTACTTCCGTATGCTGTTCTGAATATATAGGAGTCGCACAATGTATATTATGCGACACTGTATACTATGCGTAAAATACCCGCTACCTTTGAATATACTCAAAAAACTGAACATAGGTCTCCCTCAACAACCGTGCATCCTCTAACGCATTATGCGCAGTGAATTTGGCTTTCTCTATATTTAGTAACTCAAAAAATGACTCTTTACCCATGGAATTTGGTTCAAATCCATGTGCAAACAAAATAGATGCAAAATCAATCGGTATCCAAAAAACCGGATGGTCAGTCGGCGACTCAAACAAATCATACCAATACATTGAGTCAAACTGGTTTACATACGCCACCAGATAGGGTTTTTCTGCTCCGCGGGAATGTTTTTGAACAAATGAAGTTACCTCAGTGCGTGCCGTTTGCTTATCCACTTGCTTACCATTCAAATACGGCAAAACATGCTCCTCAACCCACGGGTGAACAGGATTGTTATACGGAAGCTCAATATAAAGTTCATCACCAGAATAAGAAACCAGACCGATCGAAAGCAACTCGCCAGTTCTTATATTCAAGTCACTAAATTCTGTGTCGTAAAAGATAACGTTTTTATGGTCTATCATACGTAATTGCGTTTAAAAATGCCTCTCTCCCCTGCCGTTCCAAAATTTTATTTACTACCATGGCCGGACTTTCCTTCTTCTCAATCCGATCATACAAAGGTACAAGATAGTTTTCTTCTTTGCAGTTTCTTTTTCTAAGACCTCGAAATGCAATGTCAATAAGGGGTTTTAGTAGTTCATAACACGGATTTTTACCGAGCCGTGCATTCATACCTGCGACCGCTGCATGGTCAACAAGGTTTTTCCATTCCTCCCATGTGTATGCGCTGGTAAAATTCTGTAACTCTTCTACATTTTCTGCTAAACCAAGCATCAGGGCAGGCATTGCCAGCTCCTCTCCTTTTGGTGCGGCCGCAATTGGACGAAATTCGATATACATGTTTGTATATCGATCCACGAGGTAGTCTTCCAAACTGTTGCTTTGCAGCGAGTCAAAAAAATCAGCTAACACTATCTTCTCAGGGTCGAAGACAATATGGAGCTTTGCAAACGGCCAGTGAGTTATACCCGCAACGTTCAGGTCTTGTGGCAGCGGATATAAAGTTTGTTTATTTCCCTGAAGATCTTGCCCCTCACACGACGTCTTTTGAAAGTATTCAAACCACGAAATAGGTGGTACTGAGATAAACGCGCCATCACGGACTGGTGCTGCAAAGGGTGTGGCCTTTATCCTCCAAAAGTAAGAATAGTAGTCTGCAACGGACAAAAATGGCTTATCCGGGAAACCCGCCAGCTGACTCGTCCCCTGTTTATTTGTCAAAAGAAGAAACTTCCATGCAACCAAGCGCCACTCTTCCCATGGCAATACAGAAAAATTTTGAATTGAAGAGTTGGCGCATAGTGCAACCACCAATCCGCTTACCTTTGTCAGTTCGTTGATAAGCGTTGTGGCTTCGTTCAGACGCACACTGATGCCAACTTGGTGCGCATTTAAAGCCAAAAAAATATTGTGGTAGTACTCATCCGGGACCAGACGATAAATTGGTTTTGTTGTTTTATAGATGGGATCAGGACTGAACTTGCCCGGTACAGTGCCGAGAGCAAGCCAACGTAACTGACGAGGAAGCGAGCCGAGCACCTCGTCGCGTACTTGCAAATACACAGTTTCTGCTTCACCAAGGGTATCAGCCGGGGGCAAGGCGAGTTCAACACTTGACCATGCACAATCTGTGCTCACATTAACAATACCCTGACCGATGGGTTTTTCTACGTATAGTACATTCCCGGAAAGTTTTTCTACTTCGCCCAGATAATTTTTTTGCTTTAATCGAGTGTACATCTCTTGAATAACGCCAGCTGTCACAGGTGAGCCATCTTCATGTACCAACGGGTTTTCAAACTCAAGGCCAACTCGACGTTGTGTGAAGTTAGCAAATTGAGTTGTCGCCTCAGGTATGCGCATAGAACATGACCAGCTCTTGTTGATGCTTTAGTTCTGCTATTGTCTCGACAAGAAAAGAGTCGGAGACGTCTTTGGTATCCAAAATTGTGTTGAGATGAGCGGAAAAATATTCTGGGAAGAGACCGACATTGAGAATATCTTTAATCACTTCAATACTCTCTTCTTTGCTCATATACTACGTGCTCAATGGAATCAGATGTTTGTAAAGAACCGCCTCTATCCCCTCTTCCTTGAACAAGTTTCGTGTTCGTATTGCAGGAGATTCTTTTTTCTCTAATCTAAGATATAAAGGCTGAAGATATTTTTCCTCACCAAGACCTCTTTTTTGTAAACCATTTGCAGAAATAGATAAGCATTTTGAAATAAAATCTGTAACACCCGGAACCTCCATGCTTTGCGTAATGGTTTGTTCCCTCAGTTCAATCCAATCTTTCCAAGATTTTTCTTTCACCACTTCTTCTACAGCTTCGATATTCTCGATTAAACCGAGCAAAAAAGCCGGCGCTGCCATAATTTCGTTCCACGGCTGACAAGCAATGTTTCGTGTTTCAACGTAGACCTTTTCAAGGTGTTTCGACGCATATTCATCAACTCTTCCTGTATCAAACGCTTCCAATAACCCACCCAGTGGTTGCGCCGTGTCGAAAAAAATCTTGAGACGTGCCTGTATCCATATATACATGGTCAGAGCGTTAACATCTTGCATCTCTGGTGATACGACGCTCGGGCTTGCAGCAGCAAGATCCATTGTCTTCCACTCTTTTTTTCTTAAAAAATCCCGTATTAAAGGTACGTCTTCAAGACTGTGGAGTGTGCCCGGTCGGTGCACTGCACGTGTAGGAATCGACCAGTTATACGCCAAGTACTCTTTTAAAGATCCAAACGGTCGCGGTGGAATACCCGCTATTGGGTTTTCGAGGGGTTCTGCATTGAGCCATTGATTCCAGCGCCACTCTCGTTCTTCATGATGTTCCTGTATTCGCCACTCGCCCACTCCGGTATTGGCAAACAAAGCAATAAAAACGCCCCCCAGGGCATTGAACATATTTATTACTCGCAGGGACTCTTCCTGTGTAACGTCAATACAAGGTTGGTTTGCAGCGATGTTTGTAAACATGGTGTGCCTCGCGGCCATGTATGGAAACCGAAAAAACCCGCGATACCATATCTTCTCTGTTCGCATGTCAGGAAAGTACCACGGCGTTTTGGGTTGTATACCATAGGCGAGCAAGCCAACGTCAAAACGTTTGGCAACATTCAAAAACTCAGTCATGATCTGGTGCATGTTTGCTTCACACTCAGCCAAAGTGTCAAATGGTAAAAATCCAAACTCAACAATACTGATTCCCGCATCAGTGTTTATATATACCTGCTGCCCATCAGCTTGACAATAATAAACACCTACAGGTTGGTGTGTCGCATCGTCAACCGAAAGCGTTACATGCTTTTCCTTTGACCACCCAACCCAAATCTTTTTCATGATCTCGCGGGTCACTGCCTGGCCACTCGCAAGTTGAACAGCAAGAAACTCATACTCCAGACCTATGCGTCGGTGTTTCATATTGCAGCGGAAGCTTTCTGTTCTAAAGCCTTGAGCATTTCATTTGCTTTTTTGTCTACCAAATAGTGCATATTTTGCTCTGTCTTGAAAACATCAAGAAGATAATAAAAATCCACCTCAGGAAGCGCTTGTTTTTCTACCGCGGTTTTTATCAGCTGCTTTGATGCCTGTTCAGGAAATACAGTTGAGACATCGAGGAGTTGATAAAATAACAGTGTGTCTTGTTGTGAGATCATATTACGTACGTTTATTCATCCTTCGGGCGGCAACCTCAAGAAAACGAAGAAATAGCTTTCTGGCCTCAGGCGTTTGGTGAAATATCATCTCTTCCGGTTTTAACCCCTCTTTACGCATGGCAGGGGCACGCAACTCGCGCAAGGCAGCCAGAAAAATTGCCATGACCTCCGGATGATTTTGAATGGATAGGACAAACTCATCTTCCTCTACAGCCTCCCGAACCGGGCGTTCCGCAGGACCTAATCCGTGGATCGCACCCTGGTAGTCACTATATCTGTTTAAAGCAATAACTTCCATATTTCTCCCCTGCGGCGGGGTTATGACCGCTTCACTATGGCTTGCGGAAATTTCTACACCGCCCTGATCATCCAAAATACCCACGAGAAGTTGAAGTTCTTGTGCAAACGGCGTTCCTTGCAAGCGGACTGTGCCAAATTCTCTTTGTGGATGTCTTTTGCCAACATTGGCTCCCTGACTGTGTTCCCATAACTGGTGTCCGAGACAGACAGCCATACCGGGAACTTTTGCTTTTTCCAATTCTTTCATTGCACTGACCGCCCGCTCTAACCAAGAAGTGTTCTCAGTCTCATTTCCCGGATGAAGTTCAGAAGGCATTGCCGGACCACCGGTCGCAAACCAAACGTCGGGATATGGTATGCCTGTTCGCTCTGGGTCCTCGTACACCTTCCAGATGTCGATACGCGAATCTCCTGGATCGAAACCAAGTGCAGCGCGAAAAAGATCCGCGTGACTTTCCATGACACCGTCAGCTTGCCGCTCTCGAACCGCGTCACGCATTCTGGCATCTTTTAACCTATCCAATCCGCTGCTCCCTTGTGAAAAATCAAGGACCAGGATGCGTGCTTGTTCAGTAAGAAGGTCTGTCACCATTCTATGCGCCTCCAGACGGTGTTCTTCTATCCCCTCTCTTTCTCTTTCTAACGCCTCTAACTGCCTATCCCAAACCTCTGTTTGGACAGCTCGTGGACGAATGAATTGTTCCGGACCTCGTGACATAAAAAAACTGACTTAGAAACGCAGCAAAACTAGTAGTCTTTAATGAGAAACCCGAGTGGATTTACCGGTATACCATTTTTACGAACCTCAAAGTGAAGATGTGGACCTGTGACAAACGGCCCTGCTCCGGCCGTGCCCGGTGTTCCGCCTGAATACCCGATAATGTCACCTCTTGTAACAAACTGGTCTTCCTTAACATTGATACCACTTAAGTGTCCGTAGAGAGAAGAGACACCCTCGCTATGTACAATGAGCACGTAGGAGTAGCATGATGCGACCCCACAATACTTTGCACGAGCAATATACCCTGATGCGGCAGCATGTAATGGCGTCCCGTGTGCAGCGCGAATATCGATCCCACTGTGCTCAAAAACATTTCGGAATGGATACGATGGATCATGAAACCGAGCGGTTATGTATCTGCTCTGGGTTGGCCAAGAAAGAACGGTACCCTGACTGTCGTCAATCTGAGACAACTTATCTTGCTCTTCTAACTTTGTACGAATTTGACGTTCAATACCGGAAATCTCATTTTCAATTTGTTGATATTGGGACTTTAACTGTGACAACAAGGTCTTGTAGGTTAATTCGGATGACTGCGTCTGTGCCAAAAGTTGCTGTTTTGCATCAGCCTGACTCTGAAGTTGTAGTTGCTTTTCCTCTAACTCTTTGGCTACTTCAGTATATAACGTTTCCTGCTCCTTCACTTGGTCTTTCTTTTTTTCCAGGTCCTCTTTAATTGCGCGAATGGCACGAACATTCTCCCCCAAGTCCTTTTGCACCTTTCTCGTATACTGAATATTATTATAGGCCTCGGAAAAACTTTCTTCTGACGCCGCAATCTCCAAATAATTTTTGTCACTCAGATAGTACACCGTGCGAAGCAGTTCACCAATCATCGCCCTTTCACGGGTCAAGACTTCTTCTTTTTGGGCTATACCTGTCTCAAGTGTTTCTCTCTCAAGTTCGATAATATCCAGTTTGTCCTGTGTTGCCTGAACATCAAGCTCAATTTGCGCTCTGGTATTATCCAAGATGCTCAGCTGATTCGAAAGAGAGACCGCTTCAAGTCTTTTTTGATTTATTTTCTTTTTGTACTCTTCGATACTCTTCTCAAGGCGTTCGATTTCCTTTTGTTTCTGCAGTTTTTGTTCGTTCAAGCTACCCACGTCACTTGTTGCAGCAAAAACAGGCAAAACAATTTGGCCCAGAAAAAAGAGTAAACCAATCTGTGCAAAAAAAAGCATTCTCTTGCTCATATTGAATCTAGTATACCTTACTTTTAGCACCGGAAACAAGCCTCTAAAAGAGTGGCTTATGGCAACTAAAATCCCCCGTTGATCGGGGGATTTTTCGTGGTGGGCAGGGCAGGATTCGAACCTGCGAAGGCGGAGCCACTTGATTTACAGTCAAGCCCATTTGACCGCTCTGGAACCTGCCCAAAATTGAACGAAACCGAGCCACCCGCGAGGTTCGAACTCGCGACCTACGGTTTACAAAACCGTTGCTCTACCAGCTGAGCTAGGGTGGCCTATGGAGTGCTCACACTCTCAATTTTCTCTATCTTTTCACGAAGAAGATCGAGCTTTTGATTCTCCGGATTCACCATGCGAAGCTGCTGAAAACCCTGTTCTGCAAGTTTTTTGTCGGAGACAAGTATAGCAAGTTCAACCAAATTGTCAAGATATTTTGGATTTTCCGGCTCAAGCTCCACCGCCTGCTGAATCGACTCAAGTGCGCCCTCGTGTTGACCCCCTTCCTTGAGCAAACTGGCTAGCTTGGCAAAGCGGGTCGCTATATTATCATTCAACAAGATCGCCTGTTGATAATGTGAGATTGCTTCGTCGATGTCACCTTGTGCTTCAGCGATTTTTGCCATTTGAATATGTGCGGCGTCATCTTTTTTGTCAATGTGAAGCAAAAATTGACACGTCTGCGCGGCTTCTTCCAACTGTCCCTGACGAAAGTAGACATCCCCCAGTCCTCGATATGCCTCAATATTCCTGGCATCGAGACGAATAATGGCGATGTACTTACTCTCTGCAATATCAAGTTTATCCTGTTCGCTCGCCTGCTGAGCCTCATTCAGTAACTTTTTAACCTCTGCCATGGTCTGGTCAAACTCTTCCGGAGTCTGTGGCATGCGTTTACGCTGTGCATGCGTCAATACCTGACGTTCAATAAATCCAACATACATGCGAAACTTGAGTTGGAGACGTTTAAACCACGTGATAAACGAGACAAACGATTGTTTGCCCATCCCTTTCATTTTCTTTTTCTGCTCAAATTTTTTCAAAAGATACTCGTCCTTCTTTTTTTCTTCTTTCACCTCAGGCAAACTTTCGACATCTATCAGTGCAAGTTGTGGAAACTTTCTGATAATGACAACCAAAATAACCAATAGAGATAGTGCGATAAGTAAAAAAGCAAGAATGTTATACATATCAGGAATTGATCTGAAGAGCAGTTGCTGCTTTCAAAAGCGGAAGGAATGACTCGGCTCTTGTCGAGGCGCTCCCCACCAAAACTCCATCGATTGTTGAACGCGTCAGATATGATACCACGTTATTGGTGTCAACACTACCCCCATACAATACAGGAACAGCATCGGTTGTGTACTGGGCAAGTTCGGCTTTAATCCACTGATGTACAGATTCAGCCTCTGCTGGAGTACACGGAGTCCCAATACCGCTTTGCGCAATGGCCCAGACAGGTTCGTATGCAACTATAAAACCTGACTTCGGAACAGAGAGACCTTCCAGGGCGCTCATCAGCTGTTTTTTGAGACGATATTCGCGTTTTTTTTCTTCCATGTCCTCCTTTGTTTCACCGATGCAGAGGACCGGTGTCAATCCAACATCAAAACATGCTTCTATTTTTTTACGAACATCTTCGTGGTTTTCTCCGAAAATATAGCGGCGTTCTGAATGTCCGACAAGTGCATAACGACACCCCGCCTCTTTACAGAGAAATGCAGACACAGCCCCTGTGTAGGCCCCTTGATGGCTCCAGGCAACATTTTGAGCGCCAACAGCTACACCGCTCCCCTCAAAAAGACGCTCTATCTCTGAAAGAACGATCATCGATGGAAAAATCGCTAGAGACAGTGCTTGGGGGTCGAAAGAACATGTAGCAACTTCATGGGCAAGTTTACGGCTTTCCTCAGCCGTAATATACATCTTCCAGTTGGCAAAAATATATTTCATATAAGTCAATCAAAAATGAATTGACTCCGGTTTGATATCACCAATGACCGCAATACGGAGTTTATCTGGATTAAACACCTGCTTGGCAATCTTTTGTATGTCTTCACGGGTTACTTTATCTATTCGATTCAGATACTCATCTGGTGTTTGAATAGAGCGATAAAACAGCGCTTCTTTGGCGAACCAATTGGCCTGTGCACTGGAATCTTCCAAAGACAGCATAAGCCCACCACGCATGTGTGTTTTTGCATCAGCCAGCTCTTGCTTCGTAACACTGGACTTAACCACCTTTGAAATCTCATGGAGTATCGCGGCAATAGCCTTATTCAAATTTTTAGCATCAAGGCCGGCACGGACAAAGCTATGCCCGATGTCCCGAAAGTTTTCCTGACCGCTGCGAATCACGTATGCCAGGCCAAGTCGCTCACGAATACGAATGAAAAGGCGTGAGCTGAAAGAACCGCCCAATATTGTATTTAATACAGCCAGAGGAACGTTCTGCTTTGCATTGTAGTCAAAAGCCGGAAAACCAAGCATCATCTGTGCCTGGTCGGTCTGTTTGTGAAGAACACAAAGACGCTCTCTCTTTGCCTCAGATCCAAACTTATAGGATTTAAATGCAGACTGTGCTTTCTTTTTCTTTTTTTGTTGACCAAAAAACTTTTGTATCATCTCTCGTATATTTTCCGGCATGGCACCTGCAACAACAATCGTCATGTTACTGACGTCGTAATAACGGTCACGGTATTGCAGAACATTGGGTCGTTTATAACCGAGCACGTGTTTGTCAGTTCCTCCGATCTCTCGCCCTAATGAAGACGGGGCGTAGAGCAAATTTTCAAACACATTGTCAATGTTCATAACCGGGTTATCTCGGTACATCTTCAACTCTTCGACAATCGGACCCTTTTCACGCTCCATCTCTGCAGGATCAAACACAGAGTTGAATAACATGTCAGACAAAATATCCAAAGAAACATTCAGATATCCACTTTCGGTTTTGATATAATAGCCTGTGTATTCTTTACTGGTAAAGGCATTGTACTCCGCGCCAAGCCGGTCAATCTCGCGAGTAAGAATCAACGTATTTTTTCTCTTCTTTGTTCCCTTAAACATCATGTGCTCGACGTAGTGTGAAACTCCCTGCAATGCATCTGACTCATACCGCGATCCCACCGGATACATAATCAAAACAGTGGCGGATTTTACATCTTTTTGAGGAACGAGAAGGACACGAGCACCATTTTGAAGCGAGTATGAGTGATATTGCATAGGGTAAAGCGGGTTACTTAAGACATTTTTTCCATGATGTATGCGCTGACATCAGTAATGTCAATACGCTCCTGTATCATTGTATCACGATCACGAACAGTGACCTTTTTGTCTTCCAAAGAGTCAAAA
>MFQB01000051.1:11228-16716 GCA_001784275.1 Candidatus Magasanikbacteria bacterium RIFCSPHIGHO2_02_FULL_47_14 | reverse complement strand
GTAACACAGTAAGGAGTTCCGATCTCATCCTGTCGTCGGTAACGCTTTCCGATGCTGGCGGTCTCGTCATATTGAGTCATCCACTGTCGCGATAACGTTGTCTGGAGTGAACGCGCAATTTCTTGCAGTGGCTCTTTCTTCGAAAGTGGCAAGATAGCCACAGTAATCGGTGCCAACTTTTTTGGTAAGCGCAGAATAACTTCTTTTTCATGCTTGCTCTCTGTTTCTTCGTCACGCCCACCTTCAATTTCGTGGTAATGCTCAAGCAGCGCAAGAAGAACCATACGATCAACTCCAAATGTTGGCTCGATCACGTGAGGCAAAAACTTTTCGCCAGTGATTGGATCGCGGTAAGTTAAATCTACCCCGCTCACCTCCATGTGACGCTTTAAGTCAAAGTCAGTACGATAGGCAATACCGTGAAGCTCCTTTTGTCCGAATGGATACAGATATTCAATATCAACTGTGCGTTCTGAGTAATGCGCGCGTTCGCCATCGGGAATTTCGCGATAGACAAAATGTGCCGGGTCGGCCATAAATATCTCTGACCACCATCGTCTAATTTCATTTAACCAGCGTTCAAAGTGAAGCTCCCAATCTTTGGGATGACAGAAGTACTCAAACTCCATGATCTCAAACTCACGGGTGCGGAAGATAAAGTTTCCGGTTGTAATTTCATTTCGAAATGCTCTCCCCTGTTGTGCAATGCCCAATGGCAGTCGTGCACGCATGGTATCAATAACATTTTTGAAATTGGTAAACATACCTGCGGCCAACTCTGGACGAAGATAGGCTGCTGATCCACTATCTTCGGTCGCGCCGACATGCGTTTTAAACATCAAGTTAAACTGTTTTACATCGGTAAGTTCTCCGTCACAGGACGGGCAGTGGATCGAAGAGATATCTACCGGCTGCTCCTTCTCGTGTTGAGGCTCCGCACCGTTTGCTGCTTCCAAAAGGTGGTCCGCTCGAAACCGCTTATGACATTGTTTACATTCAACCAAGGGATCAGTGAAGTTTTGAATATGTCCGCTCGCCTCCCAGACCTTTGGGTTCATAATGATCGAAGAGTCCAGACCGACCATATCCGACTGTTGTTGGACAAAAAACTTCCACCACTCGCGTTTAATATTGTTTTTCAACAAAATACCGAGTGGACCGTAATCCCAGCTGTTCGCCATTCCTCCATAAATCTCTGAGTCCGGGTAGATAAATCCCCGTCGCTTGGCGAGAGAAACAATTTTTTCCATTGCGTCTGACATATATGTTCTTGATACGGTAAGTATACCAAAAAATAAAAAGACCTTTGAGAGGTCTTGGGCCCCGCAGCGCGGGGGGTTCCACCCAAGTTCCCCCGACTCAGTCGGGGACACTTAGTTCGTTGTTGTCTCACTCCACAGGAGCCACCCTGCTTCAACGTGAGGCACCATTTACTATACCATGTACTACTCTGGCTGTCAACGTAACTATTTTGGTGCTGACTTTCGTGATTAAACAAATGCCTGCATATATTTTATCAAAATTTGTTCCAGCATCTCCATTGTTTTGAGATCTGCCCATTCGTTTTTTCCATGCCAATTTCCGCCAACCGGGCCAATCAAGGCGGTTGGGAATCCTTTTGCAGCAAAAAAAGAAGCGTCATGTGAGGCGTCACTGTATCCAACTCCAATCTCCTCACCGGCTACGTCGCTAGCAATTTTTTGTAACTGCTGTAGTTGCGTCAGTGATTTTGAGGTAGACACCGGAGCTGTGCTACTGATGACTGTGGCGGTTATCTCTGAAGGAAGCTGGCGTTGAATGTTTGCAAAAAAATCATGAGGAGTTAAACCATGTTCTTCAGTAAATCGGATATCCAGCACAGCCTCAGCGCGGTCAGGTATCTTGTTTGTAACTTGATTATCTGTGGAAAGCTTATTTAGAGAAATCGTTGTTTTCCAGCCCTGTGTATTATCAACACCAAAATGTTCCTTGAGATGATTTATTGTATCTATAAGAAGGTCAACTGCGTTCTTCCCCAACCACGGACGTGAACCGTGTGCAGCTACTCCATTCGCTTCCAATTTGAGCCACAGCAAGCCCTTTTCCTGGTTCGTGATTTCCATTCTATCAACGCGAGGTCCGTCAGGAACCAAGACAAACTCTGGCTTGAGTTCAAAGTTTTGAGAGATATATCCGGCTCCATTTTCGCCACCTATCTCTTCGTCTCCGGTGATGAGAAGGGCTACAGATGGAAACCCCCCAGACTCGACGATAGACTTAAACGCCAGAACCATAGCTGCAATACCTGACTTCATATCAATAGAGCCACGGCCAAAGATTTTTCCATCCTCTATCCGTGGTTCATATTGCGACGGTTCTGCTGGAATGACGTCAATATGACCGCAGAGCAGAAGCCGTGCCTTTTTCCAATCTTGTCCTTGTAAAAAAATAACTTGAGACAAAATACCTGTATGTTCAATATATTCAAAACAAAAAAAATCTTTTGGTAAAAGAGATTCAATATATGCGTAGACTTTTTTAAATTCTTCGATCTTACCCGCCTCTGTTTGAAAGCGAATAAGTTCAGAGGTAACAGTATGTAACATATCAGATAAGGTAGCACAGGTCCCGCTGGGTGCACAATCGGATGATGTGCAGAGCCAGCGGGACGAGAAAAACCCTCCTTGGTTCAGTCAGTTCCCGAGCACCTCGGGCAAGCGCCGAGCGAGTTCGTCGATCTGGGGCGGCTGGCCGGCGAGCATGAGGCTCACCTTCTGGAACTGGGCCAGTTGGGCCATGTTGAGGACGATCACGCCGCTGCGGGTACGGGGGGTGAACTCCAGACCATCCAGGTCGATGTTGGCCACCGTTCGGTTGGTGTGGAAGCTGCGCGCCTGCCAGTTCGTCTGGCCCAGGCGCTGCCCGATCTCGGTCGGGTAGCAGCTTGCGTTCCACCGCGGGTTGCACTCGATCAGGAGGTACCCCCCCTTGGTCAGCGCCACCACGTCGAAGGCGAAATAGCCTCGCATGCCCTGGCGAGCCATGTAGGCCGCCAAGGGGTCGGTCGTCCGCCAGGGAGAGAGCTTGGACGGCCCGTTGCCGACGTGGCAGGGCCCTTCCAAGATCTGCTCAGTGGTCAGCACGCGTCGGAAGCTGCCATTGCCGGGGCAGTAGTAGGAAACGTTGATGAACGTCCCTTCAGCTGGCTGCTGGAGCTGGAAGGCCATGCCCTCCTCGATGGCATGGAGCCGCGTCTTGAGCTCGCTGGCGTTCTCGCACCGCCAGACACCGAGTCCGGCGAAGGAGATTGCAAGCTTCAGGTACAGCGGGTAGCTGTACTGTTCGAGGTCCCCGACCTGCGACTTATCCTCGCAGAAGACGGTGTCCGGGATGGGGACACCGAGCGCCTGCGCCCGTCGCAGGCATCGGTTCTTGTGGTTCATCTCTGTGACGATCCTGTACCATTTCTGGTTCGGGCGGACCGAGTTGGGCCGCTCGTCGAAGATGAACGGGTCGAGCATGTGATCCGGGAAGTCCCGGGCCTGAGCCTGCTCAACGCCCCAGACGACCTCGTCCGCCACCGGCATGCCGATCCTCCGGTAGTGCTGCTGGAGCCAGGCCGCCTCGTCCCGCAAGGTCCGGTCGAGCGCGACCACATCGCCAGGCCGCGAAACGCACAGCCCCCGGCCATGGTAGCCGTCGTCCGGCTCGCGAACCGCGCCGCCGCTCGACAGAATGCTGGTGTCGTGAACGAAGATGCGCTTCTTCATTTTCTTTCCCCAAACGTTGGTTGTGCAGTCACTGACTGTCCTGCTTTTTCATAGCAGGCGAGGTCACTGAGTCGGCTATCTGACATGTCTCAGTGTCGTCGTCTGCTGAAAAACCTAAATCTCGGGTTAAAGAAAACCACTCTCGGCTTGAGAGTGGTCTTTGGTATTCGATGTGGGTCAACCCCGTGAATCTATATCAAGACAATACACTCTCAAGAGAGACTGTATCATCACGACGGACATTGAATATCTGAATTGGATTCATATTACGCACATTACACCACAAAAAATGTATACTTGTCAATAGGTCAGGGCCTGTTGATAACTACTAAATACTCGTGATCTCCTTTTCCTTTTCTTCAGCAATCACTTTGATCTTTTCGTTGTACTCTTTTACCATCTTTTCCAACTGATCAAAAAACTTAAACTTTTCATCTTCAGAAATCGCTTTTCCATCTTCTTGTTTCTCTACAAAGTCGCGCGCATCTTCTCGGACCTTTCGTGCGCCAATACGGGCCTGCTCAGCTTTTTGATGCAAAACCTTGATCAACTCAATCCGTCGCTCATGGGTCAGATCCGGCAGTGGCAGCCGAATTAACTTGCCGTCATTGACGGGGTTAATCCCAATTGGTGAGAGTCGAATACCGGCTTCGATCGCCTGGAGAATACTTTTATCCCATGGTTCAACGGCCAGGGTTTTAGCATCAGAGACACTGATTGACGCCAAAGACTTCAGTGGCTGCTTTGTTCCATAGGCCTCAACGAGAACATCTTCAACTAGTGCCGGGGTGGCCCGACCGGTTCTGAGCGCGCTAATGTCGTGCTTGAGATGTTCAATCACCTTATCCAGGTCTACCTTGTACTGATCAACTGACATCATATAAAAACAAATTATTGGGGTGGAATAGTAAATCCTGCATAGAGCCACCCATCTTCAGGATGAATGCGAAGAACGGTTGGGATCTGTCCGCTTGGTAACCTCTCTGTGATCCAGCTCTGCCCCCCATCAACACTTTTGTATAACGTTGAGCGCGAGTCAATCGTAGCCGTATAATAAATCTCCTGCGCATTTTTTGGGTTGACTGCAAAACCATAGATACGTGCGCTCCCGGGTGGGTGAATCAACTCAATTGGATTCCAACTGTCGCCACCATCTGTGGAGCGCAGAATACCGTAGGTCGACACATAAAACAAGAGTCCGGGTGTTGTTGGATAGATCAAAAACCGTCGATACTCGTTCACACCCGGAAAAGCTTCCAAACCGGCAGTAAGTGAAACCCAGTTACTCCCCCCGTCTTTAGAGCGATAGAGACCCTTTTGTTGCGTCGCAACGTAGAGTGTCCCTTCCTCGTAGGGACTTGTAAATATATCCAAAATTTTTGGTGTACGGAATGAGGACATCACATGCCAACTCACACCACTATCAGTACTTTGTAAAATTGAGCCGCTGCTTTTACCTGCGTATAGTTGGTGTGGTGGAAACGGGTTGACTGCAACTGTCATAATGCGATCGCCGGTACTCTCACGATAGACCTCTGTCCAGGATCGAGTACAGTCTGTCGAACGAAAGATACGTGCGCCGTTTGTACTATAGAGCGTACACTTATCTGCAGGGTGAACGATAACTGAATAAATAAAACCACTCGAAACAGGATCCGGCGCCTGCTGCCAGCTTCTTCCATTGTCGTATGTAAAAAACAATCCGTTTCCTCTCGACGCCCAGTAGAGCGCATTTGGGT
>MFQB01000051.1:0-11214 GCA_001784275.1 Candidatus Magasanikbacteria bacterium RIFCSPHIGHO2_02_FULL_47_14 | reverse complement strand
ACCAAGCGGTACACACTTACCGAAGATAAACTCTTGTTTCCCTCTGCACCAGGCAATGTTGAGATTGCCTTCCAGTTCTCACCGCCATCAGTAGAGACAAATATACCTGCCGGGCCCGCTGTCTGGGTTGCTGTATTGTCTGTGACAGAAAGACAGCCTTGGCCCAATAACAAAACAAGACTTGCAAGTAAGGTAATCCGATGCCAGCGGCTAAACATAGATGAAGATTAAAATTAAGGAAGGGCCAATATCACATGCTCAATGAGCAGGCGCGGTTGAATATTTTGCCTCAAAAAAATTTTTGCTTGCTGCATTCTATCTAGCGCAAGCATAACACGATCTTGTGGCCATGTCGATTGCTCTGCTACATTTTTGTAGAGATGCTGCCGACCCACAAGTTGCCAGACGTCAAGAAGATGTATCATTTTTTCTTTTGCCTCTTGGTGATCTTTATCATCCGCCAGAACAATGTCAACAAACTTCATTTTTTTATATAATGGCTGTCCGAGCAAGTCGTCAAAGTCCTGCATCTGCTTTTTAAACTCTTTAAACACGTCAGGTCCTTCAATCCAAGTTTTTATAAGACCCGGCAACCCATGAGCAGACTCACTGAGCTCCAAAGCAACATCACTTTTGACTCCAAGCGACGCAGCATATTGCTCTAACTCACTTTGGGAAACAGGTGAAAAACGGACCGCATGCGAACGGGAGCGGACTGTGGGCAACAACTCGTCTTCTGACTGAGCGATCAATATAATGACCGTATTTTTTCTTGGCTCTTCAAGAGTTTTTAACAGTGCATTACTCGCTGCAGTCGTGAGCAAGCCGGCCGGGTTAATTATGGCCACTTGATAGCCACCGGAACTCTGCGTCAAAGAAAAAGAGGAGATCATCTGCCGAATCTGACCAATATCAATCGCATGACGTGTTTTCTCTTTTTTCTCATCTCGCTCAGTTGTAATAAACAAAAAATTCGGATGCGTGGACAGCTTCTCAACTTGAGTCTGGAGAAGGGACGCCGCAATATCATACGCGACAGTTTGCTTGCCCACATGGTTTGGGCCAACAAAACAATAGGCATGGTGCACACGCCCATCTTGGATCAATTTATGCAAATACTGACGAATCTGGTTGTGCCCAACGATGTCGTCCATATCAAAAGCGTACCATATTTTAAAATACCCCTCAACTAAGAGGACAAGATCTCCAAAGTCTGCTGCGCGCAGCTTTGCCAGGGAAAAAGCCCGACGCGTTCTCTACCTCTTTTGATACAGAGAGCCCGATTGTCTTGATCTGAAACAAGCATCTTAATAGCGTCGACTATTTGACCGGGCGCCATAGGGTCAACGTAAATGGCTGCGCTACCTCCAACCTCCTCCAAACTACTCCCCTTTGAGGCAACCACCGGCGTGCCGGCTGCAAAGGCTTCCAAGACAGGCAACCCAAATCCCTCGTACAAACTTGGAAATACAAACACGCAGGCTGTCTCAAGCAACACTGCGACATCTTTCTCATCTACCCACCCAGGCATAACTATGTGTTTTTTATTTGGACTCTCCTGAAGTGCAGACTGCACCTCTTCATACCCGTGTCCCGGTTTGCCAACCAGGACCAGCGAAAGACTCTGTATATTCTTATCCTCAGGAAACTCTTTTTTTAGGAGATCAAACGCTTGAATAATGCGTTTTGTGTTCTTCTTTTCTTCCAAGCGGCCAATGCTCAAAAGAAAGGGCTGAGTAATATGATATTTGTTTAAAACTTCCTGGGTGCCAATGCGTTCGGCCGGCGCAGAGTGCTGGTTGTGTCCATGAGATACAACATCAATTCGGGCTGTTGACGCACCTGGTACATACTCCAAGAGCTCTTTTTTGGTAAACTGACTTGGGGTTATAATTTTATACATTTTTTTTACTGCATACCGCGCGCTCCAAAGACTGTACCATCTCTCAAATCTGTTATAACTTTCCGGAAACCGAAGCGCTGCAATATCATGGACAGTCATGACTGTTTTTTTGGGATGGATGAGCGGCGGGACGTGTGCAGGGATAAACAATACATCCGGAGGATGCGTAAGCATCTCCCAGCTGAGTCGGATGTGTGTCCACAGACGTTGGGGCGGCCAATGTAAAATTTTAGCGGACCAATGTGCAGGCAAGACGGCCAGTTCACCCTGGAGTGGTCTGTCCGCATAGAGAATCACGTGGGTTGTGCGCGGATCAGTTATTTTTTTTAGTTCTTGAATAAGAAAAAAGGCATACCACTCAACACCGGTTTTTTGATCGTGATTTGCTCGCGACGCGTCAATCCCAATGATCATATTAATATATATGAAAATATCCTGAGACTTTTATGCCTGTACCGACCTGCCGATAGAGAACGTGCTGTAATCTAGGTGCGTGCGCCAGTGTTTTTACACCAACTCCACCCACAGATGAGACTGCTTCTTTCCCTCCAATAAGAACAGGCGCAACATACCAAATAACTCTATCAACAATCCCTGTACGACGCATAGCAGCATCTAAAAAGGATCCGTGAACACCGCCTCCACCTTCCACAAAGACATGCTGTATTGATTCCTCTGCCAAGAACGTCAGTAAAGGCTTCGCTGGTATCCTGTCGCTCTGAAATATTTTTACGCGAATATTTTTTTGCGCAAATTTCTGCAGACGTACCGGTTTAGCCCTTTTCGTTGTCACCACAATCACATTCTGGTCGCGAAACACTCGTGCGTTTGGAGAAAGTGACAGCTCAGGGTCAAGAATGATGCGCGTCAGTTGTTTTTTTGCAAACCGGCCATGGGATGCAAGCGTAGGGTTGTCGGCCGCGACAGTACCACTTCCGACAAGAACTGCATCTGCGAGACTGCGTTCAGCTCGCGCATCCTCACGCTCCTCACCGCCGGTTATCCAGCGGGAGTCTTTTGTATGGGTTGCGATTTTTCCATCCAAACTCACTGCGGCTTTCAACGTTACATAGGGCAATCCTGTCGTCGCCCACTTGATAAATGGCTGGTTGAGCATCCGAATTTGTCTTGCCACAGGACGCTGGGAAGGTAAAACATGCGTCTTCACCCCGTTGCTGCGTAAGTAACTAACTCCTCTTCCATTTACTTTTTTATATGGATCTCTCATGCCAACATACACAGTACGAATACCGGCAGACACAACCGCTTCAACACATGGTGGCGTTTTACCATAATGAGAGCAAGGTTCCAACGTTACATGAAGCGCTGCGCCGTCCACATTCGTTTTTTTTTGAGCGTCACGAATAGCAACAACCTCCGCGTGATCTTTACCGGCCTGTTTGTGATATCCGGTTCCAATCACTTTTCCATTTTTTACCAAAACTGCGCCAACAACAGGATTCGGTGAGGTACAGCCGCTCCCCTTTTTTGCCAACTCTATTGCCTGCTGTAAAAAAAAAGTATCAAACATTGGAAAGGCGATGATTCATCTTTTGTTTCTTGGTGCGGAGATAATTAGTATTTATTCCATTGGGTGTTACCTCAATGGGGACCTGTTCAATAATTTCTAACCCATACCCACCGATCCCTCCCATTTTTTTAGGGTTGTTTGTCATGAGACGAACCTTCTTAATCCCGAGATCAACCAGGATCTGAGCACCAACCCCATACTCACGCAAGTCTTCTTGAAAGCCCAACGCCTGATTCGCTTCTACAGTGTCAAACCCTTTGGTTCGCTGCAACTCATACGCTTTAATTTTATTTTCCAACCCAATCCCCCGCCCCTCATGCTGTTTCATATAGACTAAAGCGCCCTGTCCACATTCTTGTATCATTGTCATTGCTTGTGTAAGTTGCTCGCCACAGTCGCACTGTAAAGACCCAAGCGCATCTCCGGTAAGACACTCAGAGTGAACACGCACCAACGTTGGCGTATCACCTGGAGATATATTTTTAACTAAAGCAATATGGTCTATGTTGTGTAGAAGGTCTTTGTACACAATCAGACGCCACTCGCCTGCTTTTGTTTGCAACTGTGTTTCTGCGCCGCGACGAATAAACCGCTCTGTCTTGTATCGATAGGCTATAAGATCAGCAATGGAAATGGTGGGAAGTTGGTGTTGTTTGGCAAACTCGAATAACGCGGGCAAACGCATCATGGTTCCGTCGTCATGCATCAACTCACTAATCGCAGCACCTTCCTTAAGACCGGCGATACGACACATATCAACAGATGCTTCGGTGTGTCCTGCACGCCATAATACGCCGCCGCTCTGTGCCCGAAGTGGAAAGACATGGCCCGGACGAGCCAGGTCTTCCGGCCGAGTCTCCTCGCTCACCAGGGCCACGACTGTTTTGGTCCGATCCTCTGCAGAAATTCCGGTTGACGTTTCAACAGCATCGACACTAATGGTGTATGGTGTTTCGCGACGGGAGGTATTACGTTCAACCATCGGCGGAAGATTGAGTCGGTCTGCAATCGTGTTTGCCAGTGCAACACATACGACACCTCCTGTATGGCGAATCATAAACGCCATCTGCTCAGATGTCATTGACTCAGCTGCCATAACAAGATCACCCTCATTCTCTCGTTGTTCATCATCAACAACGATAATCATGCCTCCGGCTTTGAGGGCTCCGAGTGCGTCGTCAATAGAAGAAAACATATTACTTTGTGCTGAGAATCGATCGTTTATAGTTTTCCAAACTCTCGAGTGCAATGCCTGTTCCCTTGGCAACACACAACAACGGTTCGTCGGCAACATAACACGGCACGCCTGTTGCCTGAGCAACCAACTCATCCAGATTTCGTAACTGACTCGATCCGCCTGACATAATAATTCCTTTGTCCATCACATCAGCGGACAACTCAGGTGGCGTTTCATGCAAAACTTCTTTGACAGCATCAATCAACCCCTCAAGATCATGTTGCAACGCCTCGGTAGTATCGTCAGAGGTCACAGTAACGGTGCGCGGAAGCCCGCTGATCAAATCTCTCCCCTTCACATCAATACTGAGCGGCTTGTCCATAAACATGGCAGAACCAACTTTAATCTTAACGTCTTCAGATGAGCGATCACCGATCGCCAAACCATACTTTCTTCGAATATACTCAGCAATTGACGCGTCAAACTTTGTTCCTCCAATGCGGACAGAGCCACACGAGACAATGCCACCCAAAGAAATGACTGCGATTTCCGCTGTTCCGCCACCAACATCAATAATCATGTGACCGGAGGCGCTGCCAATCGGTATGTCTGCTCCAATCGCCGCAACAATCGGTTCTTTGATAATGTATGCGGCACGAGCGCCGGCAGCCATAGCAGCGTCAATCACAGCGCGGCGCTCGGTGGAGGTGATCCCGGCAGGAACAGCGATCATCACTTCCGGCCGAAATAACCGTATCCCTCCAACCGCTTTGTTAATAAAATATCGAAGCATGGCTTCTGTAGTGCGATAGTTTGCAATAACACCATCTTTCAGTGGTCGCTCTGCAATGATTGTGTCGGGGGTTCTTCCAATCATCTCTTTTGCCTCAATACCGACTGCCAACACCTTTCTGTCTTCTTTTGAGATTGCAACAACCGACGGCTCGTTGATCACGATCCCTTTTTTAGGCACATACACCAAAATATTTGTTGTGCCGAGGTCAATGGCAACTTTTTTAATAATCATAATTTTTTTCAAGATCTACACTAAAACTACGGTCCAGGCGCACATCTGTATCCACTTGGTAGTGGGTGTCAAACCACTTTTCCTGCGCCTCGGCCGGGCGTGCTGCAGTAATAGTTCTACCAAAATCAAGATCCAGCGTCAAACCGTGAGCCTCGGTTCCTATTTGTTTTTGAACAAATAGTGAATATAATCCTGATTCTACTGCTTTTTTTGTTTTTTCAGGTAGAGAATAATGAAAGGAAATTGAACCATCTTGCCCAGGCTCAAGTACAAAAAACACACCAAACCATGTTTTGTCCAACTCCTCGCCACTATCGACTTCAACCGGTGTTAGTTTCCGTACACCTTTCGGGAGTGTAATTGTTACATCCTGGACCTGGCTACCTGCCGGAGTATACACACGCGCATATGTCCGATATCGCGTTGTACGCCAGTCAAAACCACCTGTGTGTTTATACATCATCGTTGTCGTTGCATATACAACTCCCCCTTCACCCACGTTGACTTTGTAGTCTAAACTCCGCTCAATCGCATAGTCTGTTTTCAGCGCTGCAAGGTTTGCATCGACCCACAGGAGGTAGTCGGTGGAGGTGGGCTGGGCCACTCCGTCAAGATGAAACGCGGCAAGTTTTTGTTGAAACGGTACGTCCTCTGAATATACTAGGATATGCTTCTCGTCTGTCATTTGTCGGACCAACGACAAGTACGCTTTGGGACGAGATACAACGTCATCCGTCACTTTGGTTATGAGTGCAGATAAAAATGGACGCAAAATTTGTTTCCGCTCGTGTCTTTCAATTCCACGCTCTGCAAACCCATACTCAACATCATACTCCAATTTCTCTACGACCGTACTACTGGTAAACTCGATACCATCAACCGTGATCGGTCCTGTCAGAGCGAGCAGCCTCTCTATGACTGTTGTATCGACGACCACGACTGTTTGAATCGAATCACGCGCCACTCCACCTTCAGCAACATAAAATTCACGGGCTCTTTTTGCATTCGTAACAAAGTCAGGTGACCAATTACTGTCGCGGAAGTACCAACGATCTACTCCTAATTCGCGGGTAATCACCTCCGGTGGCTGTACACGCCAAGATGCGGGAGCCTGTTTATCGAGCGTCTCTGTTCCTTGAACATCCAAAATTTCAAACTTGCCATTTGTCGCCCGCACAACGCCATAACTTCCGATAAACCCTCCACCGGGTCGCAACTCTGTATTGTTCTGGAACAAAACAAGGTAGGTGCGTGGCTCGGTAAACCCCAAGAGTTCAGGAAGCATATCAACAAACTCTGCGTGCTCCTCTCCTACCAGACGCTCAATGTACGACCGAACAACCGGCGTATTCAAAACTTTTTCCGGAGTCAACTGCTGAACCCACTGGTAGATGACCCAGACAAAAATACCTATGGCCAAAGTTAAAATACCCAACACCCAGGGCCAGCGTCTTCTTTTTGTTGTCTGTGCCTCACGGTCAAACATACTATGGTGTCACCTTTCGCTTTTTTTGAGAGACATTAAATCCAAGATACTTGCCAAACATGAGATGCGTGACGGCATCAATCGCAGGAATTGAACTCGCAACGATGAGAGAAAATGGAAGCAAGATCCACTGCAATAACATCATAATATACTTCTGGCGCGGATGCGAGTCTGGCCGTTTTGGCAATAGTGGAAAACTCAAAAGCGCTGAAAGGAGGAGGCCGAGCATGGCAACAGTCATTAAAATCTGAAGCAGGTGTGGCGTGTTCAAAAAAAGCGCACTCTGTCGAATAGACTCAGGCGCAACTCGCAGTGGCAGTTGACTCAACAAGGTTAACAAAACGGCAACAATGCACCAGGACCACTTCCCCTCCCATTCAACAAATACCCACTTGAACTTTTTTCTGAATGGCATCTGCTTGCCTTTTTGCCGGAACTCCCAGAGAAGATATGGGATATGTTCCACCCCCCACGCCCAACGTCGTTGTTGGTTATACAAATTTCTTACACTTTGCCACCACGAGTCATCTCGCACAGTGTCCATTGAGACCGGAATATACAATGGCGTTACCTCGTATTGACCGTTAAAGTGCAATAAAGACTGGTAAAAAATCCGTGAGTCCTCACTGACAATTCTCTTGTCATGAAATCCAACATCAACCAATGTCTTCCAACTCATGGAGTGGGAGGAGAAGGTCACCAGCATATCTTGCCGGGCCAGTGCAGTGAGCATCCAAAAGGTTGTACCAAACGACATGATGCGAAGAATCGCGGGCGACTCCCAAATATTATTGTTGTAGAGTGCTATCGGTTGAAACGAGGATTGCAATGGGTTGGGGTGCGTGCAAAAAATATACGTTAAATATCGGAAATATTCAGGATGACAGATAGTATCTGAGTCAAAAATAGTTGCAATAATCTCTCTCTCGTCCCATCGATGCTGATCAACATACTTTTTCATTTGTTTTTCCGCAAAGTGAATGTTCGAACCCTTCCCGGGAATTTCGTCAGGTAAGTTCATGGGGTGACATGCACCGATGATGTCAAAAAATGATGCGCCAAACGCGGTTTTGACTTGAGAAAATAGGAGATCGTAGTGTTCGCGGGCGCGCTCCTCACCGGCAATGACAAGGACAAACGCGGCGGGATTGTAACACGCAGTACGGATACTCTCTATCGTACTTTTTACGACGCTCCACTCTTCTTTATATACCGGTAAAAAAATAAGATGACGCTTTGTTTCAGCACCCGGACAGGACTGAAGTTTGTCACTCCAGTTCGTTTGTGCAACTACACGAAAACGCAGCCACGCAATAATAAGATAAAAAGAAAAGTTCAATACACGAAGCACCCAGTAGACGTCGAAGACGATCACAGCATAGATCATCCACAACGGTTTAACGAACGACAGTACAATCGCAACAAGTAAAGTCGCCCAAATACTCACACCGGGTAGTATTTCGTAGAGTCGATATCGAGCGTAGTCAGAAAGCATAGGCTAGGTACGTTTTCCTTCGCAAACCAGAACGAACTCACCTTTTGCAGGAATCTCCATCTCCTGAATTTTTGCTGCAGTCCCGCGATATATTGTCTCAAACGTTTTTGTCAGTTCACGACAAACACAGATCTGCCGAGTTGATTCAAAGAGATTCGCGAGCTCCTGAATAGCTTTATGAATACGGTATGGCGATTCGAAAAAAGCAGCTGTGTGTTCTGTATCCGCGACTGTCTGAAAAAACTGTCGGCGTTTATTCTTGTGTGGTGGAAAACCGAAAAAGGTAAAACGATCGGTAGAAAAACCACACACACTCAGTGCCGCAACCAGCGCAGATGGCCCGGGCACCGGGGTAATTCGTATACCTTGTCTCCCGAGATGCGCAACCAACTGATTGCCCGGGTCACTAATCCCGGGCGTACCGGCGTCTGTTACTAAGGCAACATTTTTTCCTTCTTCAAGGAGGGTGGTGATCTCCTGTACTCGCTTATGCGGGCTATGATGATGATAACTGAGTGTTGGGGTTGAAATTTCAAAATGTTTTAGCAAGGTATGTGTTACTCTGGTATCCTCGCATACAATAAAATCGACCTTTTTCAAGGTCTCAATCGCTCGGACGGTCATGTCCTGAAGGTTGCCAATAGGTGTGCTGACAATATAAAGCTCACTTGCCATAGAATGCTATACATCATAGCAAAAAGAAGCAGAAAAAACAACTCTTGTTTTCTTCCCTCAAACGATGTGTTATACTGTCATGGATATGCCTTCACGTTGGAAAAAGACATTTGTTTTATATTCAATTCTCTCACTTTTCAGCTCAACCGGCTCGGTTTTTGCCGCGTCAGATCCGGTCTTTAACCCAAACTTTTTAATTAGCGACGAAGAACTGCAAGATTGGAAAAGCATGACACGTGCCGATATCCAGGCTTTTTTACAAGATAAGGGTGGGTACATTTCAAATTTCCAGAGTGAAGACAAAGAAGGTGTCCGCCGCACGACCTCTGATATCATCTCTCGTGCTTCACAAGAACACCTCATTAATCCGAAATACCTGCTGGTAAAACTTCAAAAAGAACAAAGTCTTGTAACTGACTCGGATCCAACACAAAAGCAATTGGATTGGGCAACCGGCTATGGGGTTTGTGACAGTTGCAGCATGTCTGATCCAAACATTCAAAAACACAAGGGCTTCGGCATACAGGTCGACAGCGCGGCTGCGATTATGCGCTGGTACTATGATCATGTAAACCGGGAACCATGGATCAAACAGGCATTTCAGACCTATCTGATCGATGGTCAGTCGGTACAACCGGCTAACCTTGCCACCGCATTCTTATACACCTACACACCTCACATTCACGGAAATCAAAACTTCTGGAACTTGTGGCAGCGGTGGTTTGAACAGGTCTATCCAAATGGAAGTTTACTGAAAGCAACAGATGATGCGACCGTCTATCTGATCCAAGATGGTAAAAAACGCCCGTTTGCCAACTTTTCTGCACTGATTACTCGTTTTGATCCCAAGTACATCATCACAGTTCCTGCATCAGAACTGGCGCGCTACGAAACAACGAATGCGATTAGTTTTGCCAACTATTCAATTTTGAAAGCAGGGAGTACGTTCTACTTGCTTGACTACGACACACTCCGCCCCTTTGAAAGTCAAGCGGTGGTAAGCGCACTTGGGTATAATCCGGATGAAATTATTGATGTCAATGCATCTGATCTCGATGGTTTTACGATTGGCAAGGTCATAACTGCAGAAGTCAAAACCGCACCGCTTGGTGAACTGCTCCGCATTAAAGAAAATAACAAGATCTACTTCCTGGACGAAGGTATCCTCCATCCGATTTCAGACATGCATATTGCACAAGCAAACTTTCCACATCTCAAGGAACGCGTTGTTGCCATTGCCTCGCTTCCAACCGCTGCCATGGGAGCCCCCATTACCTATAAGGACGGCACCATTATCCAGGTTCAGGGAGAAAACAAAGTCTATGTGGTTGAAAAAGGCAAAAAACGACATATCTCCAGTGAAGAGGTATTCAACGGCTTGGGTTACAAGTGGGAAAACATTATCGTGACTGATGAGTTTACAGGCTTGAACCACCCGACGGGTGAGCCTCTGTATTTACGAAAAGATGCTGTTGCCACAGAACCAAACAACAGTCTGACGATTGGAACTTCAACAAAAACCCCGACAAATGTGTCGGCGCCTTCTTCGCCTGAAGCTCCAGTCTCCGAGTCGTCTGCAAGCGTTATGGTGTCTGTTCCGGAAGAAAAAAGTGTCTATGTCGGAAAAAAATTTGATACAAAGGTCAATACATACCTCGTCATGGACTATGCGACAGGCCAAATCTTGGCAGGAAAAAATATTGATGTCACACGTCCGGCCGCCTCATTCACAAAAGTCATGACCGGTTATCGTCTGATGCAAGAAGGAGTTCGCCTGAGCGACACAACGACGTTCAATCCGGCGGAACATACCTCGCTCTACCCAATCTTCCGTATTGCAGCAGGAGAAAAAGTCTTGAATAAGGACTTGCTTGACGCGATGTTGGTCTCTTCCCTTAATCCTCCAACGAAGATGCTCGT
>MFQB01000050.1:4544-5229 GCA_001784275.1 Candidatus Magasanikbacteria bacterium RIFCSPHIGHO2_02_FULL_47_14 | reverse complement strand
ACGTCACTCCCAAACCCCTTAGATCAATTGGTATGACAACAAGCCTCTCCCTTCTTTTCCTGCTTCTCCCTCTTTATCTCATCCGATTTACCATTGGCCCACTTCCAAGCACACTGCTGGAGATTTTAATCTGGGTTATATTGGCGACTTGGATGTGGAAGTGGCGAGACGAATTTAAAAAACTGAAATATCTAGTAAAGACAAATAAGTCTTTGTTTATTTTTTCTGCAGCTTTCCTTCTGGCGGCAACAACTTCTATTTTTACATCCATCGACACGCGCGCAGCCGCCGGACAGTGGAAGGCATTCTACCTTGAACCGTTTCTCATATTTCTTGTTATCGCCACCAGTGTAACTCAAAAAAAAGATCGGGGTTCCATTCTGACAGCATTGTTGGTGTGCGGATTCGTCACTTCCCTTCTCGCCATCTACCAACACTTTACCGGCTGGCTGGTGCCACATGCTTTTTGGGAAAATCGCCAGACCTATCGCGTCACTGCCTGGTATGGATTCCCCAATGGTGTTGGTCTGTTTCTCGCACCACTTGTCCCACTTGCTATATATAAGGCAAAGACCATGTGGCAAATCAAAGGTTTTTCTTTTTGGCTTTCGCTGATTTTTATTCCGTGCGCGCTTCTTGCAACTTGGTATGCTCGCTCCACCGGCGGCTTGATTGGCGTGGCAGG
>MFQB01000050.1:2442-4461 GCA_001784275.1 Candidatus Magasanikbacteria bacterium RIFCSPHIGHO2_02_FULL_47_14 | reverse complement strand
TTTTACTACCCGCAAACAACCCCATAAAACAAGAACTCCTTTTGCAAGATCGCTCCGGACAAATTCGTGTGCACATTTGGAACGAGACAGCGCAACTGTTGCGTGATCGTCCCCTTGCTGGCGCTGGTCTGGCCTCATATTCTGAGAGAATCAAACCATATCACACGGCAGTCAATGGCGAAGGGATAGAAATCTTTCACCATCCGCATAATATTTTTCTCACAATGTGGGTGAATATCGGGTTACTGGGTCTTGTTGGATTTGTGGGAATATTAGTCTGGTTTTATTACGTCGGATTTCTTCATATACGCAACCAATACGTCGTCTTTTTACTTGCCGCAACGACGACTCTTCTCGTTATAGGTCTTGTTGATTCTCCATATATTAAAAACGATCTTGCACTTCTTTTTTGGCTTCTTCCAGCACTTTTACTATCCACAATTGACAGAAAAAAAGACCCTCCATATACTACCAGTCCTTAGTCATAATTTTATTTTTATGGGAGGGAAAAAGAAAAAATTAGACGAGATACTGGAACTCGTCCATTTCATGGTCGATTTTGTGCAGACCAAGGTAGCGACAAAAGAAGAGCTGCACGAAGAGATCAGTCGACTTGACAACAAAATAGAAAGACTGGATATAAAATTAGAAAATAAAATAGAAAAACTCAACGAAAAACTTGGAAAAGAAATTTCACAAGTCGAAAACAAAATTCTGAGCCATGTTGACGGTTTTGTTAAACTTCATAAGTGCATCGAAACCGAAACAGTCGCATTAAAATCTGCAGTGCAACGCCACGAGGGCTACTTTAATCACATCTCGCAGCATCTTAAACTCGACTTGAAAAACAGTTGAAACCGCTTTGTCCTCATGTTATACTATGGCCGGTATGAAATACTCAATTTCCACTCTTGAATAAACCACCCCGCTTGGCGGGGTGGTTTTTTTACCCCTATGACTTTATACTCTCCTCTTCAAACACTCGAAGAAGCAATCAAAGACATCAGTGCCTTGGTAATGAAAGAAAAGGCAATGTTGGACCAAGTCGTGGACGTATACAACAACTCCCCGACATATCTTGTTACCGAAAATCACGGTTCAGTCGACGAGTACAAGTATTTCTTGTATCCATTTAAGGGCATGACCCTGGTTGATAGCCGACTCTACAGTCACCTTGGCAAATTCTTGGCCAGGATGGTCCCAAAAGAAACTGAAGTGATCGTGAGCATCGAAGCAGATGGCATCGGCATTGCGCACTTTGTCGGAGCCGAACGTGCCTTGCCGGTTGTGATCAGCAAACATTTTCACTACAACGTGCCTCACGTGGAATTTACACAGCATGCCGGTTACCACAAGCGCCGGATGTATTTGCCAACAGTGATTGAAGGAAAAAAAGTCGCGATCGTGGACTGCATGGTTTCGACCGGTGGCACAGTTCGTGGACTGATTGAGGCAACTGAGTCAATCCCTGGGACAGAAATTACCGGCATCTTCTGCGTTAACGATAAGAATAATTACGGGGTTCGTGAAAAGACGATCTGCGGATACCCGTACAAATACTTGATCGACGCACGCGTGGGAGAAAACAATAAAGTAGAAGCCGGCTGGTCATGGGATTTGCGCAAAACATTTTGGGAAGTCATGGATGAACAATTTTATACGCTCACTGAGCAATGCTCCACATTCTCAAATGTGTCACGTCGCGGCTACCAAGTTGGAAGCATTATTGTTGACGCTGAAAAATTTGAAATTCTTGCCTGGGGATTTCGCCGCGGCAATATGCATGCCGAACAGGATGCAATCTCCATGTTGAAACACAACTGTCCGGATTGGGAAACGCGTCGTCTCACCCTCTACTCGACGATGGAGCCATGCAGCTACAGAAACGACGAGGGTCAACACCCGTGTGCAGAATATGTGAGTCTCTTAAAAAACTGCAAATGGGTAATCATCGGATCCAAAGACATGGCGGACGAAAAAATCAGTGGCGAAGGAATTAAGTATCTGGTCTCCAAAGGA
>MFQB01000050.1:2264-2376 GCA_001784275.1 Candidatus Magasanikbacteria bacterium RIFCSPHIGHO2_02_FULL_47_14 | reverse complement strand
GTGCAAATGGATGCGCGATTATCTTTTACACCAGCAGCGGCGTAAATAACGAAAAAAGAAAAAGCCCCCGACGTTTCGGGGGCTTTTTGCATCTCCTGTTGTCTAACCCGAC
>MFQB01000050.1:0-2208 GCA_001784275.1 Candidatus Magasanikbacteria bacterium RIFCSPHIGHO2_02_FULL_47_14 | reverse complement strand
GTCTGGCTCGAGGTTGACCGCCGGGCCACCAGGGACCGGCGAGAAGACGCAGAAGACGACGCAGTCCTCGACGACGGTCAGGGCGTAGGTCTCACCGGACCGCACGCTGTAGTGATCGCCGGCCACGAGCTCGACGACCGTCGCGTCCGAGCCGAACTTGATGGCGACCCTGCCTTCGACGACGTAGACGGTCTCGTCGCAGGTGTACACGATCCCCTCGCACCAAGGGCCGGCCTTGCAGCGGAAGACCGTCGTGCCCACGTTGCCGCCATCCCGGCTGGGCATGATCGTCCGATCCGACTCGCCACCCCCACAGACGTAGGGGAGTGGCTTGGTGAAGTGCATCTTGCCTTTGCTTACGACTTTCATCTCGCTCCTCCTTGTTACGCCACGACCCGTTGTCGTGACAGACGACACTACTCCACCGACGGCATTTTGTCAATCGCCGCCGGATGAAGGGATGCACTCTGCAACAGCCCTCCGAAGAAGGCCGTCAAGATCAGTATCACAATATTTGGCGCCAAAAAAATTTCCCTTTATGTAAAGCTCGTTTCCAAGCGTTGCCAAAGCAGAACCGAGTGTCCCGTCCAACAACGAAGGATCCGGGCCGAATCCACGTACAACGACTAGGACATTGTACACTGCCCTAGTGGAAAGACGTGGATTCACTGGATTCAGTTGCACCGTGAGAAGCACTCCAAGTGCATCAGCGACTTGTTCTCTCAAGAATTGCGCCGACGCCTCGTTGAGAGCTCTCCGGATAACGAATCCGGGCTCATTTCCCGGCTCTCCAACCTGTATTGGCAGAAGATCCGTCTGCAAGAGGAAGACGAACCGCTGATATCTTTGAGAAACATCCGGAATTGCGAACACCTTCTCCAGGAGTTCGCGTACCGCTTGCCCGTGAGAGGTACTTATGCGATCTCCTGTTGAACAGTGCCCTTCTCTTATATCCACTTTTTGACTCTCTCGTCAAGACTCAACAAATCGTATATGATAGTCCATATGCCTACATGGAAAACTCCAAAACTGAAACGCCTGGCCCGAATACTGGCACACATAGACGACGAAATAATCATGACGCAATTTTTGCGTGACCTTTGCACACTGGAAGAACTGCGCGAACTTTCTTCGCGCTGGGAAGTGGTGGAGTTGCTCAACAAAAAAATACCCTATCGTGAAATTGCTGAAAAGACCGGCGTGAGCACAGCGACTATTACGCGTATTGCACAATTTCTTCATCACGGTGAAGGCGGCTACCAAAAAGCGCTGAAACAAGAGTAAAACGTAGCTGTCCACAGTTGACGTCGACATGCTCAACACGTACAGTAAAAATATATTTACTTAAGTGGTATTTATATGGGAGGAGATACAAAAGTGCTCCACGATATCTTAGCTATCGTGACGTTTATTAAAGACAACGCGGCGACAAAAGAGGAGCTGGCCAAGAGCCTTAACAACCTTCGTTTTGAATTTGATAAAAAACTCAACGCGGCCACTGGGCAACTACGGAATGAGATCATCACCCACGTGGATGGATTTATCGGCTTACACAAAAAACTCGATACTGAATACGCCGCACTTTCCTACAAACACAACAGGCTAGAAAACCGAGTTATCAAGTTAGAAAAAAAGAAAATATAATTTCAAATATGCCCTGGAAATCCGACCAATCTGGCCGGATTTTTTATCCCCAAACCTCACTTGACATATTCCTTAACATGTATTAACGTATTAAAACATTAGATACGCTTATGGCCTATAGTTTTCTCCACCACCTGCTCTTGACCTGCCGCACATAACCAGGTATACTTGCGGCCGGTCAAAATCGCTTCAAAAGCGATTTTTATTTTCAGGGTACTTTAGTGAAAGAAGATATCACAGCCTGATCGTGATCAGGATATTACTGGTGCAAAACCAGTAGGTACCGCGCCCGGTAGCTTCAACCGGGAGAGGAGGAACACAAGCATGTCCAAGCCCATCCTGGTGGATTGGCACGGCCCGGCCGACTACGATCGGCCGTTCAGCGAGATCCCCCACGGCGAGCTCGACTTCTACTTCTACTACGACCGCCGGACCGGCGGCAGGCAGTGCGGCGCGGATTGCGCCCATTGCTTCCTCAAGGTCCCGGGAGCCGAGGGAGAGGCGGTCGAGGCCGAGCTGGCGATGCAGGTCACGCGTGACCTCGAAGCGCAGGGGTACCGCGTC
>MFQB01000049.1:425-6135 GCA_001784275.1 Candidatus Magasanikbacteria bacterium RIFCSPHIGHO2_02_FULL_47_14 | reverse complement strand
TACCGGGTCATCCTGTCACCTGTCCGTATTTTAATAACAAAAAAAGTAGAGTACGCGGAGCCTTGCGTGTGTTTATTGGAAAGGGGTCGACTGAGGACATTGCAGACGAAATAACCCTCTTGGCGCTGCGTGAAAAAATTGATTTGTCTACACTTTCGGACGAGGCCGTACGTCAGTTACTGGTGGAAAATAATATTGGAATAGATTGCTCGGCGCTTGCGTATTATGTGTTGGATGCAGAGGTAAAAACCCGGGGCAAAGGTAGTTTAAAAAAATATTTAAAATTTCCTAAAGTAAAAAGTCCGTTGCGAAAGTTGTTGATTGCGTTGCGGACTGTGGAAAATGTGAACGTGGGTGGTTTAGCGAATGATGCGAACTCCACGCAGATATCGATGAAGGAGTTGGAGCCGGGTGACCTGATTATCATGTTAGGTACCGGAGTAAATCATGACCTGAATCATATCTTGATTATTGATCAGATAGATAAGAGTGTTATCCACTATACGCATGCGCTCCAGTGGTCAACTGATGGAAAGTACCAACACGGGGTACGACAAGGAGCCATTCATATAACAAATCCGTTGTTGAGTATTAAAGAACAACTTTGGACTGAGCAGGAAAAAACGGGAGATGACAATGAAACCTTGTGGCGCGCAAAGACAGCCGAGAGGTTGGAGATTCGGCGGTTGCGAGCACTGGAGTAACTACGCTTCTTTTTTTGCACGTGCAGCAAAAGCAAAGTACAAAAAATATTTTTCTAAATTTTCGGGTGTTGATCCATATTGATTACCGCCCCACCAAAAGTCGCATACAACTTCTCTCACACGGATAATCTCTTGCTTCCGCAACCCGTGCCATCGAGCATCTGAGGCGGTTAAGTCCAACAACTCCAAAGCTCGCTCTCGTGCCGCATTTGCCAAAATTTTATTCTGTTTTTTTTGCCAATTCAAAGCACGCCCCACTTCACTTCCGACATTGCCAAGTTGTTCACACAACGAAAGCGTATGCCATCGTTCTTGGTCTGGTTTTGCGTGTTGCATATTACTGAATCAACATATATACAATATCGCGAATCTGATGTTGTATCAAAATATCTTCTATCCCTCTTGAACGATTTCCTTGTTTGGGACGGATATTAATCATTGAATCAAACTCAAGCCACGAATCATCATGGACTCCGGGATATAAATTTATTCCCCAAAGATTTTCTTGTTTTGATCCTTGTTCCAAAAGAATAGTTTCTTCATCAGCATGAAGTTCTCCACCCAGTGCCATAATTTTCTTCTCGATATCAACAACCCCTTTTACCATATCTCCAAACCGCTCGCTGGCAATTACCTCGACTTCTTTCCGAGAGATAGGTTGTAAAATAATTTTTATTTCAGGCATATAGAAATAAATACCACAAAAAATTGAAGTTTTCAAGTAAAATACATTGTAATTTTGAAGAATTTCCGTGAAAAATACACAATCGTTATTCTGTGTTTTTCACGAAGTCTGCCCCCCGCGCCGGACACATTGTCACGAGGCGCGGGGGGCGAGGCGGAAAGAGCGGAAGGGAAGGAGCGGGATGCCAGCCGGGGAGCGGGGGTGGGCGGGGTCCTACCGCAGGACGTGCCGATCAGGTCGTGGCGGTGGCGGCGAAATCCGGGTTGGCCAGGATCCAGGCCGCCGGCAGGCTGTCCTCCACGGTCTGGGGGTCGACGGCATCGGTGCCCTCGTAGACCAGGTAGGTCATGCCGTCGCTCTCGGCGATGCCGTGGAAGTTGCCGGCGCCGGCGGGCTTCTTGGCCGCCATCACCGTGGTGTCGTCGGTCTTGGCCATGTAGAGCACGCCACCCTGCGGGTCATAGGCGTACACGTACGTCGCGCTGTCGTCCGTCGTGCGGATGCGCACGGTGGTCGGGTTGGCGTCCGGCGCGACGACCAGGTAGTCGTCCGTGTCGATCCGCTTCATCTCCAGGACGGTCCCGTCACCGTCCTTGAAGATCCGGGCGATGGTGCCGTCCTTGCCGATCGCGACCGCGACCGGCACCCCGTGGAGCTCCGTCTTCTGCGTGGCCAGGTTGTAGGCGTTGACCGTGGCCGAGACGTAGCGCGCGCGGGCGGCCTTGTTGTTGGTGCCGACGACCACGATCTGCGCGTCGTCGCTCCAGACATCGACGTCCAGGCCGGTGATGGCCTCCATCTCGAGCGCTTCGTTCAGGGGCTCGAAGCCGGCCGACTTGCTCCAGAGCGCGTAGGAGAGCTCGATCGGTCCGTTGCCGGTGGCGTTGCGGTAGATCGGCTTGCCGGTCTCCTCCATGGCCGTCACGACGGTCTCGCCGAACTGCTCCAGGAGTCCCTGGGCGACGTCGGCCTTGCCGTTGAAGACGTAGCCGAGCACCACGGCCGCTGGCTTGCGCTTGCCGCGGCTGGGCACACCGGCGACGAAGTTGACGAGCACGAACGTGTCGTTCCCGCCGACGGTGCCGATGGCCTCGGGGGTGAACGCCGCCGGCCGGTCGCCGATGGTCCAGTCCGTGTAGTTGCCGGAACCGTCGGTGCCGACGCGGAGCTCGATCCGGCCGGCACCCTTGGTGCGGGCGAAGACATCGGCGGCCGCCAGAGCCGCCAGATCCGTCGAGACCGACGGCACGAGATTGCGCTTTGCGCTCTGCATGATGCTCCCTCTCCTTCAGAGGGTGAGGATTTGGGCTCCATGCCTACTTTCCCCTCAACCATCGGGTATGACGAAAAAAAAGAAGCCCGACGATTGGCTGCGCGCAAGTATACATACCGGACTCTTTAAAGTCAAGCGGATAAGCTCTGTTACGCAAAAACCTTGAAAACTCCCCTCTTTCCTGATACCATCTCCTGTGTCTTCTCTCTCCTATGATGGTATCCCAGGCTTCCCTTGATCTGCTTCGCCAGGCCATTTTCTACGGCCTCCTGTCTTCTTTGGTCGCCTTTCTTTGGGCGCCTCTTTTAATTAAGTTCCTTTACAAATATAAGCTCACCCGCAGCGCTGAGTATGACGCCAGTCTGAGTATGGGTGCCCGTAAAAGTAAGCATGGCGTCCCGATCATGGGAGGTCTTCTCATCATCATCACAGTGGCTCTGATTACCTTCTTTTTTAACTGGGAGAGAAAATTTACCTGGGTACCGATTGGCGTGATGATGCTATCTGCCTTGCTTGGTGGCATTGATGATGTGATGCACGTCTACGGCAAAGAACGTCGTATCAAAAAAATCGGTCATATCCTGACACTCATCCGCGTACACAAAGACTGGAAACAACGCGTCTGGCTTACTCTTACTCTCCCCTGGTCAATCTTTAAACGCAGCACTCTGTGGCTTGGATCACACCCAGGCAAAAGTGTCCATGTGCATGAAAAACTTATCTTGCAGTTTGCAGCCGGAGCAATCGCTGCCTGGTGGATTTACTTTAAATTGGGCGAGAGTTGGCGACAGATCTTTATTCCATTTGACGGATATCTCAATATCGGATTCTGGATCATTCCGCTCATCATTTTTTTTGTCATGTTTACTGCAAATGCAGTGAACGTCGCCGATGGCATGGATGGTTTGGCAGGAGGATCACTGCTCGTAACATTTTCTGTATTAACACTTTTGTCTTGGATGGAAGGATACCAAGAAATTGCACTTTTAAATGCTACAACCGTTGGTGCACTGATCACCTATACCTATTTCAATGTAAAACCGGCCCGTTTCCAGATGGGAGATGTCGGGTCACTCGGACTCGGAGCGCTTCTTGCAATCAATGCTATCGTTATTAATCGCATGCTGCTTCTTCCTTTTTTAGGATTTATTTTTTATCTGGAGCTGGCGAGCGTCATTATACAAGTCGCTGGTCGCCACCTGCTTGGCAGACGCATCTTCAAAATGGCACCTATTCACCACCACTTTGAACTGCGCGGCTGGACCGAAGAAAAAACAGTCATGCGTTTTTGGATCATACACGCTGCGGTCGTACTTCTTGGTGTCTGGATCGCATTATATTAATATGGCCACAGCGTACTTCAGTTGGGCTGAACAAACTATCACAGATTTTTCTGACGACGTTATAAACGCTGCATACGACCAGGGTTATTTATTTAGACGAGAGGCAAAGGGCTTCATGTATCAGACCAGGAGCGTACGTATTGACCTCTCAAAATTTGAACCATCAAGTGAAAATCGGCGAATCTTACGCAAAACAGAAGACCTAACAATGGAAACTGTTGCACTTCCCTACTCTGAGTATCATTGGTCAGTTGGAAAACTTGCAAAAGATTTTTATGATACAAAATTTGGAGCCGGTGTATTTAGTGCAAACAAAGTCAAAGAACTGCTCACTGACGCGGAAAAGAGTAATTACAATATGCTGTTTCGGTATGGACCAGTTGCCTGTGGCTATGCCATCGCGCGCCAGACCAACGAGTTGATCCACTACGCCTACCCATTTTACGACGTAGAACGATCTCCAAATGACATGGGTATGGGCATGATGGTGCGCGCAGTTCTCTATGCAAAAGAACAAAACAAAAAATATATCTATCTTGGCAGCGCACAACGCCCCGGTGATACCTACAAACTACAGTTTCAAGGTGTTGAGTGGTTTGATGGAAAAAAATGGCACCATGATACTATAGAACTGAAGCAGTTACTTCAAACAACATGAGACAAAAACACATTCACTTCATCGGAATTTGCGGGGTAGGTATGGGCGCGCTTGCTGTTGCATTTCAAAAAGCCGGCTGGAAAGTCACAGGGAGTGACAAGGGATTTTATCCACCGGTCTCAACACATCTCAGCGAGGCAGGAGTTGCCTACTATCCGGGATGGCACGTAGAAAAAATGACCGCCGCAGGCGACCCGGACTTAGTTGTGGTAGGCAATGTCGCTGGGTCACAAAATCCGGAATTTTTGTATGTCAAAGAAAAGCACATACCGTACGGTTCGTACCCGGAGATCATTGCGCAGCATTTAGTAAAGCCAAACTCAATTGTCTGCGCCGGTACTTACGGCAAAACCACCTCCAGCGGACTGATGACCTGGATTCTCAAAGAAAATGGATTTAACCCAAGCTATATGTTTGGGGGTATTAGTTTAAATAATATTGACGCCGCGCACATCAGCGACAGTGACTGGTCAATTCTCGAGGGTGATGAGTACAAGACCTCAGGCTGGGACATGCATCCAAAATTTTCTCACTACTCCGCAACACATCTTTTGCTCACCTCTGTGGTGTGGGATCACGCAGATGTATACCCAACTGAGGAAGCATACCAACAAGCCTTCAAACAGCTCGTGAACTCTCTCCCCTCAGATGGCTTGTTAGTTGCCTCGGAAAAAGTTCAGTCGGAGGTTATCGCTACTGCACAGTGCAAAGTAATGAGCTATGGTCAAAAAGAAAGTAATGACTACCGATACGCCGATGTGAGACAGACAAAAAACGAACTTTCGTTTGTAATCACACATCAAGATGCAATCTACCCGATTTCGCTTCATGTTCTTGGAGAATACATGGCCGATAACATCACTGGATGCTTTGCATTAGCACATACAATCGGCCTTCAATCAAATAATATTATTGCCTCTATACAAAGTTTTACAGGACTCAGACGACGTCTGGAAAAACGCTGTGCCGGGCCGGTGGCAGTCTTTGACGACATTGCACACTCACCCAGCAAGGCAGTCGCTGTGCTGAAGAGTTTGCGTGACATTA
>MFQB01000049.1:0-416 GCA_001784275.1 Candidatus Magasanikbacteria bacterium RIFCSPHIGHO2_02_FULL_47_14 | reverse complement strand
AATTAATAGCAATTTTTGAACCAAATACTGGAAATCGCCAACCGGAGGCAGGCCCTGGATACGATCATGCTTTTGCACATGCCGATACTGTGATCATCCCTAAACTTACGAAATTAAAATACGATAAGACCAAACAACCGCCACTTGGAGGTGACGAACTTGCAAGAATCATTCAAAAAACGCACAAGGATGTGCGTTATATTGATGAGGATGAAATATTGGTAAACACTGTGACTGATCTCGCAACGCCCGGGGATATTATTGTTTTTCTCGGATCACACAGTTTTAGAGGCATGATTGACGAGGTCTGTGAGCGGCTTACTTCCCTTCGTCCATAACCTCGGCTTCCACCTGTTCTCCAGAAATGCTTGTGACGAGCAAGGTAATACCACACATCTGACACTCGAGCACATGAC
>MFQB01000048.1:3688-16380 GCA_001784275.1 Candidatus Magasanikbacteria bacterium RIFCSPHIGHO2_02_FULL_47_14 | reverse complement strand
CCTGGAGATTGTCAGAGAGTTTTTAGCACAAGGGGTATTTCGTGAAAGTGAAGGGGCGGTTATTTTCCCCGGGAGCGAGTACGGTCTTCATGATCGCGTATTTATTTCAAGTGAAGGCAACCCGACCTACGAGGCAAAAGACCTGGCGCTCTCGGAACGACGTTTTCACAAGCACCAGCCGGATTTAGTACTCCATGTTGTTGGCAAGGAACAGGCAGAATATTTTAAAGTAGTATTTAAGGCGCTGGAGCAAATTGCACCTGAGACTGTCGGAAAAGAAAAACATCTTCCCGGAGGATATCTCCAGACAAAGGGCGGAAAGATGAGCTCGCGAACCGGACGTGTGATACTTGCCACTGACTTGTTGGCAGATATAGAAGACGCCGTAAGAGAGATTGCGAAAGAACGTGTGGACGTCATCGCTGACGCCGCAGTGAAGTATGCCATCTTGCGTGTGGGAGTTTCGCAAGATGTCATGTTTGATGTGAAAGAGTCTATTAGTACAGCGGGGGAGAGCGGTCCATATTTGCTGTACATCATTGCTCGTATCAACAGTATCCTGGAAAAAGGCAAAGGCGAGGTCTCTCTTTCCGAGGCGTTGCAGATTCCACAACATATAAATCCACAGGAAAAAGAACTGGTGACACAACTAGCGTCGTTCTCTGCTGTTACCAAAGAAGCCGCGGAATTTTATGACCCGTCCAAAGTAGTGCGATATGTATTTGGACTGGCGCAAGCATTCAATCGATTTTACGAAACTTCTCCAGTATTGCAATCCACCGATGCAGCCACGCAACAGTTTCGGCTCTCTCTTCTCTCAGCGGTTCGCACAGTCATGACGCGTGGGCTATTTCTTCTTGGTATTGCGTCTGTTGAAAAGATGTAAAGGAGTGCGCGGGGATACTTTTTCGCTTGACTTGTATGAATGTGGTAAAACGTCAAATCGACTTGAAGAGAATGTTTACATGTACGACATTTGCAGATCGGGTCCGTTTTCTTATTGAACTTGCAGTTACAGCGCCATCGACACACAATAGTCAGCCTTGGCGATTTGTTATTACGCAAGAATCCTGCCGGTTGTGGTTTGAACCTAAAAAGCAACTGAAAGAAGCAGATCCTTCTTCACGCGACTTATTTATCAGTCTCGGGTGTGTACTGGAGAATTTTGTTGTTGCTGCCCAGTATTATGGAATGTATAAAGAAGTCCGTCTGCACATGAAAGAAAATTTTGTCGCGGAAGTATTTTTGTACGACCGCGCGGCCGCACACCAGGAAGAGTATCGTTCCCTGTGTGAAAGCATATTAAAACGATATAACGCGCGCGGACTATTTGAGAGAACAAACATCCATGAGGCAACTCTAAAGAGAATAGAGGACATAGCTCAGAAATATACTGAGCAGGGGGTCAGACTTCAAGTAGTACAAAACTCCACAGATATCAAAAACGTGGCTGAACTTACAGCAAAAGGAATACGAATTGCTCGCTCGAAACCTTTATTTCGAAAAGAATTTGCCCAGTGGTTTCGCACAAACCTGAGTAAAAAACAGGATGGCATTCCGGGGTATGCCGTTGGACTGCCATTGTTACCGTCTTTCATTGCCCCCTTTCTTATGAGATACTGCTCTCTGGCAAAGGTGCTGGTACGAAAAAATACTGAAAGTATCCTGACAGCCCCTGCAGTGTGTGTTATTGAAAGTGACACGGATAGTCCGGAAACTTGGCTCCAGGTTGGTCGTTTGGCAGAACGGGTTATGCTCGAATGTTATGCCCACGACCTGGCGACTTCAATTTATGTTGCTGCCATTGAAATGGATAATATGTCGCAAGAACTTGCGCAGACGCTTGAGTTGCGTGGCCGGCCGCAGTTTCTATTTACCTGCGGGGTTCCACTGACAAACCATCGAAAGTTTACCCCACGTCTTTCGGTTGACCTCGTGTTGAAATAAGTATGCGTGTTGAAAAAATGTCACAAATGCAACTTTCCCATTGTCCTGAATACACACCTCAGCATGTCGTCTTTGAAATACGTGATCCCGAAATTGGTCTTACTGCTTTTGTTGCCGTACATAAAGCCAGATATAATGTTCCGGGTTTTGGCGCGACACGTTTTTGGCAGTACTCTTCAGAAGAAGAAGCTTTGCGCGATGCCCTCCGCCTCTCGCGTCTTATGTCATATAAAGGAGCGGCGGCAGATCTCCCATATACCGGTGCAAAGGCAGTGATCATGTACACAGAAAAAGCGGCCGAGCATCGAAAAGAGATATTTGAGCGGTACGCCAAGGCAGTGGAGTCTCTTCAGGGCCAGTTCATTACCGGCACGGACGTTGGGGTGACAAATGAAGACGTACAGGACATGTCACACCATACATCATATGTTATTGGAAAGAATGTAGATCCTGCTTTTTTTACAGCTCGTGGGGTTTTTTTGGGCATCGAAATAACTCTCCAAGAAGTTTTTGGGTCAAGAGAAATACGAGGACGGCACTTTGCAGTGCAGGGCGCGGGCAAAACAGGTATGGCGCTCCTTCATATGTTGAAAGATGCAGGTGCTGATTTAATTATTACAGATACCAACCCGCAACGTAGAGAAGAACTACGCAATGAGTTTCCGCTGGCTGCTATTTGTGAGCCCCAAGATATATATGAGGCGAAGGTTGATGTGTTTTGCCCCTGCGCTTTGGGAGGAGTGTTGAATCATGATACGATCCCTTTATTGCAATGTCGAGCGGTTGCAGGTTCTGCAAACAACCAGCTCTGTGACGAGTTGTCTGCACAGGAGTTGAATCAAAGAAATATTTTATATGCACCGGACTATGTTATTAACCTCGGCGGGCTTGCGAGTGTCGTGGATGAGTTTCAGTACCACACCGCTGACGCTGACAGGATTGAAGAGAAGTTGCATGACATGACTGCACTCTTGGAAGATATATTTACTCGTCGACGAGATTCACACATGCCCCCATCTGTAGTCGCTGATGAAGTTATGCAAGAACGTCTGTACGGATCAGTTTTCACACCAACATATGTTCTCAACTAGTGTCTACAATGACCCGCTTCGTTTTTCAGAGATGTTGAAAACAAAAAGCGAGGCATACTGGCAAGAGAGGGGCGATATATTCGCGCTTTCTTTATTTCATGCTGCTGCAGAGTATGTTCCGGCATATAAGGATTTTTTGTTACAACAAGGCATCCGTCCAGAGAGTGTTCAGACCATACAAGATTTTCATCAACTTCCCACATTGAATAAAGACAACTATCTGCGCGCTTACCCGCTTGAGGCATTATGTTGGAAGGGAAAGTTTAAAGAAAATCGTTGGACTATCTCAACTACCTCAGGCTCGACCGGCGAACCGTTTTATTTTCCAAGAACAAAACGACAAGATCACCAGTACGCGTTGATGGCAGAATTATATCTGCGAGAAAACTTTCAAATTCACAGACGTTCGACCCTCTATATAGATGCGTTCCCGATGGGTCCGTGGATCGGCGGGGTGTTTACCTACGAGGCCATACGTATGGTGGCTGAACGAGGGAAATACCCACTCAGTATCATTACTACCGGAACGCAAAAAGCCGAGATTATTAAAACGGTTCGTCGTCTGGGGTCTCATTTTGACCAGGTACTTATCGGGTGTTATGGGCCTTTCTTAAAGGATGCTCTTGATGATGGTATTCAACAAGGTTTGGACTGGTCGCAGTATCCACTTGGTTTTATTTTTTCAGCAGAAGGATTCACGGAGTCGTTTCGTGACTACGTTGCCCAGCGTGCGGGGTTGCAGGACCTCTACCGAGGGACTCTGAATCACTATGGGACAGTGGACTTGGGCACAATGGCACATGAGACGCCGCTGACGATTTTGGCTCGACGTATTGCAGTTGATCGAGTGCCGCTGTTTGAAAGTTTGTTTGGGCAAACGACGAAGCTGCCGACGTTCTGTCAGTTTATTCCCGAGTTATTTCATTTCGAAGAACAGCAAGGCGGACTGGTGTGTACGGCAAATAGCGGGTTGCCACTTGTCCGGTACGATCTCAAAGATCACGGTGGAGTCAAACCGCTTCATGAGGTGCACTCTCTATTTCGAGAGCAGAACATTGACCTTGAAAAAGCTGCCACAACTCGCGGTTTGAGTAATAGTATCATGCAACTTCCCTGTGTGTTTGTGTATGAACGAAGTGACTTTTCTGTGAGTCTGTATGCGTTTCAAATATATCCAGAGACGATTCGTAAAGCGCTGCAGCACGTGGCATTCAGCCAACACATTACTGGAAAATTCACAATGATTACCAAATATGATGCCGGTCAAAACCAGTATTTGGAGATAAATATAGAATTGCGGCCCGGCGCACACATTTCGCAGCTGTTGGAAGCGTCCATGCAAGAGCAGATTGTCACGTCGTTGCTGCGAGAAAGTTCAGAGTATGCCAAGACGTATAGCGAAGTGCCACAACGCGTTATGCCGCACTTGGTGTTTTGGCCGTATGAAGACCGTCTATTTTTTGCTCCGGGCACGAAACAACACTGGGTTCAAAAGGCATAAGAAGAGATGCGTATGAGTATTCACAAACCGCACATTTTTCGAGAAGGCGAGTATACGTCATCCGACCTTCAGTCTTTTAGTGCTGCCCATGACATTCAGGAAGTAACAGATATATATAAAAAACAACTGGGCGAATATTTTGATATTTCTCATCCACAATTTCTTCACACATCTGATTACGAAATGCAGAGACAGGCCTACGTCTCGGAACATATAACAAACCAAGATCTCAGAGGAAGTTGGGTGTATTATCCGTGGTCTCGTCGGTTTGTACACATGATTGGAGAAGATGAGTATTGTGCTCTTCGTACAAATAGAAACCGCGACCTCATCACTGTTGAGGAGTACAAAACGTTATCACGGAAGAAGGTGGGGATCGTTGGCTTGTCTATTGGCAGCACGATTGCCAGAGTTGTCGCTATGACAGGCGCGGCCGGCAGTATGACGTTGGCTGAGTATGACACGCTGGATAGTACAAACATGAATCGGCTGTTTGCCAGAGTTGATCAAATTGGAACATCCAAAGTTGATATTCTGAAGCAACAACTATACGAGTTTGATCCGTACCTCCATCTTAATTTTTTGGAAGGCCGCCTTACTCCTGAAGCTGCGCGTCAGATTTCGTTGGAGTCGGATGCGCCAGACATCTGGATAGATGCCATTGATGACATTCCAATGAAAATAGAGTTACGAAAAATTGCACGTACCGCACGCATTCCCGTTCTTATGGTAACCAGCTTGGGAGATGATGTATTGGTGGATATCGAGCGATTCGATCTAGAGCCGGAGCGCCCCCTGTTTCACGGCAGACTCGACGACGTTATTGAGGAAGTTGATACTACGAATCTATCTGAAGAGAAAAAACACGAGTACGCTGTTCGAATCGTTGGCCGAGATGCAGTACCGGAACGCGCTATCGAATCTGTCAAAAAAATTGGCAGCGAACTCGTGGGCAGACCGCAGCTTATGAGCACCGTGAGCGTGGCAGGAGGCATTGCAGCCACTGTCGTTCGAGATATTTTTTTGGACAAGACACGAGAAAGCGGGAGAACGCTTATCCGATTCAGCGACTTTTTTTCTCAGACTCATACATGACGAAAGAAAAGCAACTTATAGAGGTAATGGGCATTGACGTCCGTTTGGAGCAGGTGACAATTTTAGGATATACATTAAATTATGTCACTGCCGGCAAGGGGCCTGTTGCTCTTTTTTTGCATGGTGCAAATATCGGCTGGGGACAATGGTATAAAACTCTTGTCGCATGCGCGCCATTTTTTACAGTTATTGCTGTTGACCTGCCCGGGACAGGAGGTTCAACAAAGATTAACTACCACGAGACAGATATCGTTTCGCAGTCAGTTCCCGTTGTAGAAGAATTTATACGATACATTCAAAGACAATACTCAGTAGACGACGTCGCTTTAGTGGGGCATTCATTTGGTGGTTGGGTTGCCTTAAAAATTGCATCTGAGCAACCTGATCTTGTACGCTGTTGTGCACTATCCAGCCCGGTTGGTTTTTCTTCAGATATGCCACTTCACCAACGAATGTTGGGAGTATACCCAGTTGCCTGGCTGCTCTCTCGAACGGTTTTAAAACCACATGTGGAGAACATACACAAATTTTTGTTGGATGCTTGTTACCGTAAAGAAGCATGTGACAGAGTTTTTTCTGAGTATGTTCATGAAAGTATGCATCGGGGCATACTTTCACATCCGTTTTTATTTATCCATTCACTGTTGTCCGGTTTAAAAATGAGAAAGGAACTGGTATTTCAGTCAGATATAACTGATACTCAGATACCAACGTGTATCGTCTTTGGGGTTTTCGACCCGGTTGTTTCTTACCTCGCGCATGAACCGCGATGCCGTACGCTCCTACCAAAAGCGTCAATTATCGCGTATAATACAGGACACGTTCCGATGCTGGAACAGCCTGATCAATTTAACAAAGACCTCATATCATTTTTACATAAACATTCTCCAGCCTGTCAGTATGGAGTTTCATATTAGCGCGCCGCTTGCCATTCTCATCATTACTGTTATTGCCAATGCCTTATTGGCGTATGTGGTTTACAGCCAGGCGCCTGAAAGTGCGACGAATAGATTTTTTTTCTTATTAAGTTTGACCACAACGATTTGGTTTGTCTTGATGTATGCGTCGGTACAGCCCGGAATGCTGAAAGTGAGTTTGTCTCTGATTCGAGGGACTATTTTCGTGGCAGCGCCAATGAGCCTCCTCTTCTTTTTTCTTTCCTATAGTATTCCGAATCCGACGTTTACCCTGTCGTCTCGCTACAAGTTGTTGAGTATCCTGGCCACAGTATTTGTCATGATAGTAGGGGCGTCACCGTTTGCGTTTATTGGAGTTCAGGCAATAAACGGGAGGCCGAACCCGATACCGGGACTTGGTTTACTGCCGTTTGTCCTTCTTTCCACGGTTTTTAGTGTCGCTGCCGTTGTTGTTCTTATTCGTAAGTTACGGCGATCACAAGGCAGGGAGAGACAGCAGCTTGCACTGATCATGAGCGGTATGGCTCTCATGGTTGGATTTATTATCGGGACGATTTTGATACCGGTGGTATTTTTTGAAAATAATACATTTGTTGCCTTTGCTCCGTTGTACATCCTGTTGTTTCTCTCCGCAACGGCGCTCGCCATCATGAAGTACCAACTCTTCAACGTAAAAATTATTGCTACAGAGTCACTGGTCATGGTGTTGGTATTTATCTTGTTGTTTGAGGGTTTGCTGGCTGGCTCGGTGAGACAAATTTTCTATAAAGGTGTCTTTGCCGCCCTGGTCGGTTTTTTGGGGGCCGGGGTCGTGCGCAGTGTTAATCGCGAAGTGCAGCAAAAAGAAGAGTTGGCGCAACTTGCAGAGCGGCTGAAAAAAGCGAACGATCGTCTCAAAGAGTTGGACGAACTCAAGACAGAATTTTTGTCCATTGCATCCCACCAGTTGCGTACGCCACTTTCGATTATCAAAGGCTATTCTGAGTTATTGCGTGATGGCGCATACGGTAAGATGAATACAAAAGAAAAAAAAGTGCTCAGTAACATTGACGTCAGCAACGAACGTCTGATCAAGTTGGTCGACGAGTTTTTAAATGTTAGCCGCATTGAACAAGGAAGAACCAACTATCGGTTTGCGGATATGAATGTCGTTGCCTTGGTGAAGGACATTATGGCAGAGCTTGAAGAAAAGGCGCACCCCAAAGGTATTTCTTTGGTGTATGCGTCAAAAAGTAAAAAGTTCGGTCTTCAGATCGTGGGCGACGAAGACAAGCTGCGCCATGCGATTTATAACTTTGTGGATAATGCAATTAAATATAGCCCGGAGCAGACGAAAGTTCATATTATAGTTGAGCCGGAAGCCCACGGCATCGCGATTCGTGTTCGTGACAGCGGTGTAGGTATGGATCAAAAAGATCTTGCCAACTTATTTCAAAAGTTTTATCGTTCACCGCACGTCATGCGAGATTTTCAAGGCACCGGGTTGGGTTTGTTTGTTGTTCGTCAATTTATTGAAGCACATGGGGGACATGTATGGGCTGACAGTAAAGGAGTGGGGAAGGGAAGTGAATTTGGTTTTTGGATTCCACTGAAAGCGGTCCCGCAACCGCAGCCAACACAAACGGTTGCGCAAAAGAAGTAGCATGATATACTATCTCATACCATATTTCATCTATTATTAATCCGTGTCTATGTTTCAAAAGTCATCTCCGCTCTCTCCCTTGTCTGTAGAAGAACAACATGTGGCTGGCCACGACGATGTTGAAACAGTCGTTGGGCCTTCGGTCCATGTTGAGGGTGACTTTGCCTCTGAAGGAAACATCCTGGTAAAGGGAACGGTAAGTGGAAACGTACAGACAACGAAACGGCTTACCGTAGAACCGAGTGCAAAAATTTTAGCAAATGTCCGTGCCGGCGACGCAATTATTTCAGGACAGATAAAAGGAAATATCCGTGTCGCGAACCGACTTGAGCTGACACAGTCTGCGCAGGTACTTGGTGATATTATGTGCCAGGTGTTTGTTGTTGAGGCGGGCGCCCTTGTGCATGGGAAGGTAAGCATGAAAGGTATGGATATGGAAGAAGACAAAACCGAAAAGACACGTTTGACAAAGCGTCCAAAGGTACGAGAAGAGAATGAACCAACGGAGATGCAAGTCAACCCAATCTAACTTTCTGATCGACTGGAGCCGGTATGTATGTCTATTTGTATGACGAGATCTTGAAGCAGAAGAAATTTGATGGGACGGTGAAAGCCATGGAGACACGTCTGACTGATTATGGTATCGCAGGAAAAATTATTCGACTTCAACAATTTACCAATGCGCAGGCCGTGATTGAGGACGAGATGCGTAAAGGGGCTACGACAATTGTGATCGTTGGAAACGATCGGACCTTTGGCCATGTCTTATCTCGAGCCGCTTCGTGCAAGGTCTTGTTTGGTTTTTTACCGGTTGGTGCAGACAATACGATTGCAGATGTATTGGGTATCTCGCTTGGAGTTGAGGGATGCGATGCACTCTCCCGGAGACGAAAGGTACAACTCGACGTTGGGTGGGTGAACAATCGGTATTTTATTTCTCAGTTACACATTTTTCCACACACCATTCGTGTGCAATACGACGAACGGTTTATTGTATCTTCCAAACGAGGGAAGATGGAGTTGGTTGTTTGTAACTTGCAGCCATTCGTGTGGAAGGGCAAAGGCAAACAAGAATATGTGATTCATCCGCAAGATGGAAAACTCGAAGCATTTTTACGACCACTGGAACGTCGTGGATTATTTGGAGAGGTATATGAAGAACCAAGCGTTTTTCCGTTTGAAGAGATGACCGTGACCAGCTCCAGCCCGTTTGTGATGGAAGCAGATGGCAAAGAAACAAAAGAGACAAAAGTAACGATACGACTGGCAAAAAAACGGATCGAGATGATTGTGGGAAAAGAACGACAGTTTTAGGCTGAGGAGCCGGTGAAAGTGTGGGACTTGAAAAAGAAATCAGTTTTGGTATAATCTTTCCGCACTATCCTACAGGCGCGGGTGGTGAAACGGTATACACGCTGGCTTGAGGTGCCAGTGCCGCAAGGCGTGGAGGTTCAACTCCTCTCCCGCGCACCAATATCAAACTTCTACCAAGAGCAGCGCAATATGCGCTATTTTAGGTTGGAAAAACACAATTTTTACTCTATGAGGCCGAGGCCCTTGACTTTTTAGCCAAAAAGGTGTATACTATCTTGTTTTTATTAAATATACCCTATGAAGTTTTGGACATCTCTCATTCTCGTACTAGGAGTCCTTTTGATTCCAAGCCCCAGCCAGGGAGCCTTTTTTTCCAATGAGCGGGATATTGCTACCCATCTTGACGCCAACTATGAACCAAGTGGCGTTGTTTGGAACGACCGTCTTCAGACTCTGTTTTTGGTTTCGGACAGCGGTTTTGTGACACAGATGGATATCGACGGGAACATAGTCAGTACCTCTAAAAGATCCCTGGGACTTGACTTAGAAGGAATCACCATTGTTGACCAGGCTGGGGAGTATCGCGACAAACTTTATTTACTTGTGGAATTTCCTCAAAGAATAGTGGAGTTTGATGTAAATACTTGGACACTGACTGGTAGAAGTTGGAGTCTTACCAACATGTCTGGAAGTGGAGCCAAAGGAGCAGAAGCCTTAACATACAATTTGGATACGGGAGAATTTTATGTTGGTTCCCAACTTGATGGTCAGATATACGTATATAATATTGACCTTTCAGCACCGGCAGGGCCAGGAACAACAGTGGCACCTGCTTACGACAGTCCAATTTCAACTGGCATTGGGCGTGATTTGGCCGGTCTGCACTACGCTGCAGAAACAAAAACGACCTACGCCATTTTTGACGATACCGGCCGTGGTCCGAAAATTCGAGAATACGACGACTATAATAACTTTAATAGCTTTCTTGAGTACGATCTTCCTGGACATGCTCAGGAAGGAGTAACTTTGTTGCCAGGATGTCCTAACAATTCAACAACTATTATTATTGCTCAGGACAGTGGTGAGGTCATGAGATATGCATCTTATCCGATAGTGTGTCCTGCTGCTGAGCCGGAACCAGAACCCCAACCAGATCCTCAGCCAGCGATAGTCGACCAAGATGAAGATGGCTCACCAGTAGAAGTTGATTGTGACGACACCCGAGCCAATGTAAATCCAAGCATGGTCGAAGTCCGGAATGACGGATTAGATAACGACTGTAATCCTGCCACAGCAGATTGGGTTCGCGTATATACTTCTGCGAATATTATTCCATACACCACAACCGAAGTTCGTGACGACTACCATGTCTTTGACAGCAAATGGGAGTTTTCGTACGTCAGCTTGCCGGCGCAACCGGTTGCAGGGTGGTATACCTTTGATCTGGAGGCAAGAGCAACATCACTGGATAATTTATATAACTTGGGCATCAATGTTCGCAATGCCCAGGGACGAGACACCCAAACTCGTGTTGTTGGCTCACTTAATTTTGAGAACTACCGATTCTACCACTACATTCCCGCAAATACACCAACCCAGGTTCGGTTTATCAGCGGAGTACGTGGGATAGATTCGACAGGGGCGAAGCGTGAACATCATCTTCGTGCTGTGACCGTTACTCGTGTTGAAGAGGCTGTCTCACCGCTACCGGCTCCACAAGTTGTGAGTCTTTCTACCAGAGAAGGTCTCAATAAAGTGGTGTTGATCTATGACACGGATATAGAAAGTTCAGCGACGTTGATGATGAATGATGTTCTCCACACAAACACTGATATCACAACCAGTAAAACGTGGACATTCCGAAATTTAACTTGTGGCACACAATACAGCTATGAGCTGAAGTTGTATTCAGACCTCTACAACCCTGTGTTTGATAATGCGGGTGTGTATACCGGCAGTTTTACTACTGCGAACTGCACAAGATAAACCTTGGTACAAAAAGAATCCCCCCATCGGGATTCTTTTTTGTATCTGTTTGTAGGTGTATACTAGATGCATTGAATTTTAAGTTGGCTCTATGGCACGAAAACTTTTGTATCTTCAGACGTTGATACTCGTTGGGGGGATCGCGTTCTCTTGGGCAACATTGGTAAACCAATTTATCACATTTTACAACACGTACGGTACTCTGTTTCGAGTTAAAGATTGCACAATTCCGAATCCCGTAACCACCGCCTGTTTTTATGGCGCGTTGGCATTTGTCTTTGCATTTTTTTGGTCATTTTTGTTATTGTTACGAACGACGTTGAAGAGCCAAAAGTATTTGAGAAATTTCTTGTTGTTTGGTGTTGTGTTTGCCCTCTCAGTCTTGACTTATGAGTTTTTGGTGTACTACCGAGTGATTGTTCCGCCTGTTCAAGGGATTGGTTGTTCTCCGGGGGTCTTTCCATTAAAGACACCATGTTTGAGAGGCGCACTATTTTTCATTGCCTCGTTTATTACCGCATTTTTTGCGACAAGAGAGTTGAAGAAGGAGAAGACAGAACATAAATAGATGTTGGCGTAACGGGTTGCATGACTCGTCAGATGAATATAAATACAGTTTGTTAATAAAAAATCCCGACTGAGTCGGGTTTTTTATTTTCCAATGAAGACCAATGTGATCGTCATTGGAAGCGCCGCGATGGTGAGTCACATCCTTGTGACCGCCATCGTGGCAGAGAGTTTCACCCTCCATGGTGAAAAGAGCGAGGTTGGTGAGCGCGGCGGTGGAGACTGGAGAGCACTCCGCGCGTCAGGCGCCGATCGCCGACCAGGTGTTGACGACCTGCGTGGCCTGGCGGAGGAAGTCGAGGGACTTGCCGACGGAGCCGGTCCAGTGGGCCGCGTTCTCTCCCGCGATCGCCCAGGTCCGCTTCATTTTGCAGGTGGAAGCGGCTTCGATCTTGCCGACGGTCTCCGCGCTTCCGAAGCACCAGACCGCGTCGACCTCGTTGTGGTTCGCCAGGTTTATGGCGATGTCGTCCGGGTCGGGCGCGGTCAGGATGTTGACCACACCGGCCGGCACGTCGGAGGTCTGGACGATCTCGATGAGGCTCATCGCGGTCAGCGGGTGCTTGCCCGCGACGACCACCACCGTGTTGCCCATGGCGATAGCCGGAGCGATGGTGTTGATGAGACCGAGC
>MFQB01000048.1:0-3658 GCA_001784275.1 Candidatus Magasanikbacteria bacterium RIFCSPHIGHO2_02_FULL_47_14 | reverse complement strand
ATGACGCCGATCGACTCGTTGGTGGCCGTGACCTGCATCCGGCTCTGGGCCACGGTCTGGACGGTGCCACCGTAGTTGACGGCCCACGACCCCCAGTAGAAGAGCCGTCCGATGGTGTTGTTCACTTCGCGGTTGGCATAGCCGAAGTCACAGCCGGTCTGAGCCATGATCTCGTGGATCAGTCGCAGGCGGGCCAGATCGATCTTCTCGGCCATGAACATGAGGACCTTGCGCCGGAGGTCACCGCCGGCTGCGGTCCACTTCTTGTGCGCGCCACGGGCGGCGACGACGGCGTTGCGGACGTCCTTGCGTCCGGCCAAGCCGACTTCGCCCAGCGGCTCGCCCATGGACGAGCGCACCTCGAAGCTCCGCGCCTCGTCGGGCCGAGCGAGCGCTCCGCCGGTGAGGAAGCGGTGGGTCAGGTCGAGGGTCGGCCGCCAGTTGTCCAGGCATCCGACCGTCGCCTCGTTCACCTCCTCGGGCCAGATGGGGTTCTCGAGGGTCACGTCGTGGATCCCCTCGAAGCCTCCCTCGCGGCCGTAGCCGCTCTCGCGCGTGCCGCCGAAGCCGGCGGCGCCATCGAACTGTTGCGTGCAGTTGACCCACCGCGTCCCCGCGTTGACCTGGCTCGCGATGAAGTGGGCCTTGCCCACGTCCCGCGACCAGACCGAGCAGGCGAGACCGTACTCGGTGTTGATGGCGAGCGCGATCGCCTCGTCGGTGGTGCGGAAGGTCATCACCGCCAACACCGGCCCGAACACCTCCTCGCGCGCGACCGGGTTGGCCGGCGAGATGTTCAGCAGGAGCGTCGGGCGGATGAAGAAGCCGGTGGTCGGGATCGGGCAGTCGGGCTGCCAGATCTCGGCGCCGTGTTCACCGGCCAGTCGGATGAGTCCTTCGACCTTGTCGAACTGGGCGCGCGAGTTCTGGGCGCCCATGTCCGTGCACTTGTCGAGCGGATCGCCCACGCGGATGCGGGCGAATCGTCGCTTGAGCATCTCGACGAAGCGCTTCGCGATCGCCTCGTGCAGGAGCAACCGCGAGCCGGCGCAGCAGACCTCGCCCTTGTTGAAGAGGATGCTGCGCACCACGCCCTCGACCGCCGCGTCGAGGTCGGCGTCGTCGCACACGATGGTGGGCGACTTGCCGCCGAGTTCCATCGTGACCTTCTTGAGCGAACCCGCGGTGGCCTTGCGGATCTCGCGACCCGCGCGGGTGGAGCCGGTGAACATGATCTTCCACGGCGTCGGGTGGCTCACGATCATGCGGCCGACCTCGCGGTCGCCGGTGATGATGTTCACCACTCCGGCCGGGAGTCCGACCCGCTGGAAGAGCTCGGCGAGGTACATGATCGTCACCGGGGTGGTGTCCCCCGGCTTGATCACGATCGTGTTGCCGGCTGCGATCACCTGGGCGATCTTCCACGCCGCCATGAGCACCGAGAAGTTCCAGGGGATCACCGCACCGATGACGCCACCGGGCCGCCGGTCCGGGAAGCGTCGCTCGAAGACCGCGGCGAGGGCGGCATGGTGGCCAAAGTGGCGGGCCGCGAGCGGGATGTCGGCGAGTCGCGCCTCGCGGAACGTCTTGCCGTTGTTCATCGCCTCGAGCACCTCGAGGTCACGCCGGTTCCGGAGGATGGTCCGCTCGATGGCGTAGAGGTACCGCGCACGCTTCTCGCCCGAGAGCGTGCTCCAGGTCTCGAAGGCGCGTTCGGCCGCGGCGAAGGCCGCGTCCACGTCCGCCTGGGCCGCCTGGGTGAAGTGGCCGAGCACGGCGCCGGTGGCCGGGTTGATCGCCTCGAAGAGCGTCGCTCCCGGCTGCGTGAACCGGTTGTCGATGAAGTGGCCGAAGTGACGGTTGCCATCCCGGAGCCACTCCATGCACTTGGCCGGGTTCTCGGGGGCCGGGCTGTACTCGGGCCTGGCGAAGAACGCCAACGCCTGTTCGGGATCGATTCGCATGGCGTCCTCCTAACCCAGGGGGATGCGGACGCGGTCCGCGTAGTGGTCACCACCGCCCTCGGCGTTGGCCGTGAGCTGGGCGACGAGGTCGTCGAGGAGCGCGCTCGCTCCCAGCCGGAAGAGCTCCGGCGTGGTCCAGATGTACCCGATCGAGCTCAGCTCCTCGTGCATTAGCGTGAACCAGGAGCGGGCCTGTCCCGTCGTGCGGATCCCGCCGGCCGGCTTGAAGCCGACCATGCGGCACGGGCACACCTCGGTCACGAACCAGCGGATCATGCGGATCATCACGAGGCCGACCGGGAAGGTGGCGTTCACGCTCTCCATCCCGGTCGAGGTCTTGATGAAGTCCGCGCCGGCCATCATGGCGATGCAGGATGCCTTCGCGATCACCTCGTAGTCCACCAGATCGCCGGTCCCCAGGATCACCTTCAGGTGCGCTGCGCCACACGCCTCGCGCATGGCGACGAGCTCGTCGTAGAGTTCGCGCCAGCGTCCGGTGAGCGCGAGTTCGCGTCGGATCACCACGTCGATCTCGGTGGCCCCGGCCGCGACCGCGTCGCGGATCTGCACGCACCGCGCCTCGAGCGGCGAGTTCTGCCCGTGAGGGAAGTCGGTCGAGACCGCCGCGATCGGGATTCGCCCCTTGATGATGCGAACCGCCTCCGGCACCTGGGCCGCGTAGACGCAGACCGCACCGACCGTGAGGGGCAGCTCGGAGAGGCCGAGCGCCCGCAGGATCTCGGCCGGCACCGGCTCGAGCGCGCGATGGCACAGTCGATCCACGCGTCCGCCGGTGTCCGCGCCGGTGAGCGTCGTGAGGTCGATGCAGCGCACCAGCGCCAGATCGACCATCACCTGCGACGTGCCCTTCCACGTTCGCCGCGAGAGTAGGTCCTCGGCGTCCGTATCGGTCTCGTGTCGACCGACGTGGATCGCAGCCAGCACGCCCGGGTCGAACGGCATCGCCGTCAGCGCCGGACGCGGCTCCTGGAGCACGGCGCTTCCGCCGCCTCCGCCTCTGTGTTTGTCTCGTTGCACGAGAACCTCCGTGTTGTAGCAGCGCATTGAAACGCTGCAAGTCCTCGCAGACCCTATCAAAAAAACTCCTCTTTGGAAAGGGGAGTTGGGGAGAAAAATTTCAGTGCTGAATGGTTAGTAGTGATACTGTTTTCCGTTGATAATCGTTACTGCCCGATACAATTGCTCTATCAAAATGACACGCGCCAGCTGATGGGGAAATGTGAGAGAAGACAATGAAAGTTGTGTATCAAATTGTTTTAAAATATTAGGATGAAATCCCAGTGGCCCGCCGATAACAAACATTACGTGTGCGCCACCTCCTGTTTTTTCTTCTAAAAATTTTGCCAGTTGCACTGACGTGTGCTCTTTTCCACCTTCGTGCAATCCAATAACGACTCCCTTCTTTTTCCCTTCAGCGATATACGGTAACACTCGCTCCGCTTCCTTTTTTTGAGTCTCAGCACGAGTGTCTTTTTCTCGAAACGGCTCCTCTTTTAATTCGATAATTTCAATCTTGGCATAGGGCGTCAAACGCTTGAGATATTCGTCGCATGCCGCTTGCCAATACGACTCTTTTAACTTCCCCAAAACAATAATTTTGATGTGCATATTTTCGTTACGTATCAATCCACCACCGCATGACTTTTTTCTTGTCCGGATTGAGTGGCGTTTCA
>MFQB01000047.1:28957-34910 GCA_001784275.1 Candidatus Magasanikbacteria bacterium RIFCSPHIGHO2_02_FULL_47_14 | reverse complement strand
TGGATCGTGCGCGGCTGGCACCAACGCTGCGTTGTAAAATGTGTGGAAGAAACCACTGTCCTGACAATGTTTTCTTGTTCACCAAAGTACTCGAGCGGCACATGGAAGGTGTACTCGCCATCTTCGACCTCATATTCGTAGGCGCTCATCTCCAACGGACAGATAAACTGTGACTGGGTTTGGTCCCAACAGGTCTGTTCATCCTGCATCTGACAGATATTCTCATCTCCGGGACATTGACTCTCGTCAAAACATGCAGTAAAACTTCCGTCAGCATTTGGTGTGGAACAACGGCCACACTGGCTCCACCGGTTGATTGGGTCCAATGGAAAGGCGCCAACCTCTGCACCTGTTCTTCCCCACGACAGGGGCCACCGGGAGTTGGAATACCCCGGGATATAGCTCCCTGACTCGAGAAGCGGATACGATCCCTGAGCGCTTTTGTATCCGGCAAGCAACTCCTGTGCTCGATCAATATCGTTCAAACGTTGCCAATCACGTAAAAAGCGGGTCTTGGCATTGGAGCAAACACCATTTGTTCCGGTGAGCGCAGTTCCATCCGGGTTACGGCAATCAAAGTCTGTTTGGCATGTACTCGTGGTGATTGCGCCGATATTATTCACATCGGCCGGTAAGTTTCGTTGTTCAACCGGGGTTGCGGCGTCGATGTCTGCGGCAAGACAGTACCCAAAGTCTGTTATATTAATATTAAAGGCCAGTGACTCAAGAATTTTTTCCAACACCGTTTTCGTGCTCACTTGCGCATCCGGGTTGACACTAAAATGGTAGATGTTGTTATACACAACTCGACGGCGTTGTTCATCTTCCGTCTGATTGAGAGCGTTAATATAATAACTGCTCCCGTCAGTTATCGCATCGTATCCCCCGATAATAATATCCTGCAAGCTGTTCGCATCAATAAATGGAAACTCCTGTGTAACCCACTGGCGTGCGGACTTTCTGTCGTCGTTTCTGAAAATTTGAAAGCCCAGGACGTCGTCATTTTGATCGTTGAAGAAAAGTGTACGTTTTAATGTATTTGCAGCGACTGGTGTTGCGCTAATATCGACATTTCTATCTTCTGGAAGACAATCCGGGATGTCGTTATCATTTGCATCAACATCGACTCCAAATTCCCCTTGGAAACTATAGTTTATTGCACCAAATACATCGCCAAGACTTATGTCACCACTGCAATCCAAGTCCACATGGCGAAGTGGGGCCTTCATGCAGAGAGGGATGTCTGTTATGTTGTTAAATGCATCCATGTAACAGTTAGCATCTTCTTCATTTAAGCGCCGATTTGCATCAATATCTCCGTATATAATCTGCTCTCCCTTGGTCAAAGACCCACTAATATGCGGGAGATCGTCAGAAATTACACCCGACTGTCCTTTATCTGCACAATACCCAAAAGAAATATTATATGTGAAATCCTGATATGGAAATGCCCCTTGTTCCGGCCACGGACGTTCACAGAAGAGTGCAACCAGTTTGGTGATACCACTGAAAACACGGTTGCGGTGTGTAGTTGGTCCAACATCGACGTCAGCAGTAATGCGTGCTTGAGCTGTAATTGCGAGAGATCCCTCGAGGTTCCCGGCTGTGATAAAAGTACGGGCAATCGCCGGTGTATCCACCCGGAATAATGGGTGACTCTCAGGCACCCACTGCCAGTTCCAAGAGTAGACATTCGGTATTGACTGAAGCTCTTGGCTATCTACTGCATACGCCGTTGCTATAAATTGGGCGGCTTCTCCGGGAGCGGTAAATACTTTCCGGGGAGGGTCAACCAGAACTGAGTTGATCTTGCAAATCTTATCTGAGGTCCTAAACATGTAGATGTCTTCTACGGCAAAAACTCCATCCGGACCTGCATTTTTCCCACGGATACTTACCCCACCGATATTTTTGATACCGAAAGACCCGCCGCGCAACAGTACTGCATACGTTGTGAGCGGATCAAGCGCTGCATCAAGTGCAACTGTAATGGTACTGGTAACTTGTGCGCCATCTGGAGACTTCACGGTAAATACCTCCGGCTTACCGGTCACCCCGCCAATACACCAGGTTTCAGGCACTCCTCCATTATCAGCGTACGCCACACGTCCAATGAGATTGGCAAAAAATCTGCGGATGCCGGCCCACATCTTGTGCCAGAAACCACCGGCGTTTGCTTCTCCTTGCTGCGCGAACGCCAGTAAAGAGTTCACTCTTCGCGTTACATCTTCCTGGCCAATAGAACGACAGTTGAAGTTCGGGTCGTCATAGCCTTTGGCAATGGATACATTGCCTGCAAGAGTGTTCGGATCAACTTCTTCTCTAAACTCAACGCGAATCGCTGTATTCAAACAGACCCCGGGAGTTCCGGCCAAACCTGCGCCATCAACGGGATACTCCGCAGTCCGGGCCGGTCGTGGCGCACAACATGAGTTGGTGCCAACTCCAAAAAAATTATCTCTATTGTTTGGATGAGCACCGTCTCCTGGACAGTTATTCGTTGCGTTATTATCATCAACAACCACACGGTGAAGTTCGACGTCGTCGATAAACAACGCTTTGATATTATTCATCCCGATAACCAAGAGGTTGTCTTCTCGCATTGCATCGATCTGCACCTGAAGACGGAAGACCTGCCAGGTATTCACGACTGCATCCGGAACGTCAATAACGCGCGCCACAAGTGCACGATTGTTAGCCATAAAGGCGGTTATCAAGGAGTCTCCCTCAAGATCAGGTGCAAGATAGTAGAAACTGTACTCATATAACCCCGGCTCCAAAGGAGGCACAGAAAGTTGTACCCCTTGACTTGGGTTATCCGGAGTGGAGGTGACAAATAAGCTTTGAGCACGACTAAATGCCTGAACGTTAGACTTCTGAAAAGTGATGTTTCGGGTATCTGCGGGAGAAAGACTCCATGTCCCCGGTTGAATCCCGGCAGCTTCCATGTCCCAGTCTGAAGACAATAGATTGGACTGAACTCGTTGCTCCTCTCCAAACTCTTCGTATCCGCACTGCAATGCATAGTCACCAACTCCATCTACAGCAATCGGTCCTTTTGAGTCGCGAACAGCCCGGGCAATAATGTCTGTTTCCTGGGCCAGCGTTTGAGCGTTGACCACTCCTTGGCCAACAGCAGTCACAACCTGAAGCGGATTTTGGCCGAGTGGAGCTGCTCCGGCTGCTACCTGAACCTCACAGGACGCATACTCACCAATTCCTCGCTGACCGTCACTACATAGTGATGGTATGGAGTATAATCCTGAAGATCCTTCAAGTGTACAGTCGTTGTTGCACCCTTCACTTCCCCTATCGCAACGCAACCCACCAACATTAGCATGAGAGATCTGTTGGATACTGCAAATATTCTGAAGCAAACACTGACCGGTGCAGTACTGTTCCGGATTTTGAACTGCAATATCTCGCGTTTCAACAGCAGGAAGCGGAAGCGCGACCCTGAGTTGCCCGCCTACGACTTCGCACTCTTCACCCTTTTCCACAACACTGTTACCACAACTACTGACGGCCATTTCACAGGCAGCTGTAACTGCCGCAACACCGGCCGGAGCTCGTGTATCACACCATCCTCGAGACAGAGCTGTACCGACATGCAAACACTGGGGCGAACAGCCGATTGCAGACTTGTTTGGCTGTGGCGCTTGGTTCAGAGAAAGAGATACTTCACAGTCCTCACCGCTTGTAACCTCAGGACTTCCACACCACGTGACGCCAAGCTCACCCTGTGGCGGAGTCTCCGGGCTTCCCTGCCAGGTACAACGCGCTGTACAAAATGCGCGAGTGTTAGCGTCAGCAGTATCACACTCTTCACCTTGTGCAGGCTGCACATTCCCATCGCCGCACAGTGGTGCGGCAGAACCTGGACGTAAGCACTGCAACGTACAACTTTGATTTAACACCTCACCATCCGCAGCGATGTCACAGTCTTCGCCCGGATCAACGACTTGGTTTCCACAAAGATAGGCGCTTTGCCCACGTGCGATTGTGCTGCCAACCGGCAGACACCCAAGACCACAAAACGGATTCAACCTTCCTTGAGAAATAAACTGAGAGGTTGTCGCAACCAAACGATCCTGAGTTGACCATGCCCAACCATATCTCCAAGCATCAAGATGCTGGCCGTCAGGACTGCAGGCATCAGGGGAACTGATCGGCGTAGCGCTATATCGTGTCTTCTGTCCGATGACTTGAGCTGAAAATGGATCCGGCGTTACAACCACATGATCAATGCGGCACTCTCCGTCGTCTGCTTTTGTGCGGAATCTCCATTGGAACTGTTCGAGTGGAGGACCCTCCAACTCCTCCCCGGCTTCGATACGTGCAATAGAACGAATCGTATTTTGCACCGTTACCAGATACCATGTTCCGGTTGTAGCCACAAAGCCATCGGGCCATCGTACTTCATACGAAAACTTGTCACGTCGTTGTTCAAGAGGAACAATATTGGCACCTAACAAGTTTGGGGAACACAGCTCGTCACCACACTCTTGAACAACAATGCCACCCGGATATGTGGCTTGCATCATGGGTCTATTGAACTTGACACGAATGGTCGCATTCGTACAGGCGAACTCACAGTTGGGCCACCAGGCAATCACCTCAGGGTCACCGAGTGTGATATCCAATGTGCTGGTTGCACGAAATATCGGATTTGTACTTGAAACCGCTGTAACAGAGGCTGATACGATTCCTCGATCTTCTTGTGCTTCGGCCGTAGCACGACTATTGACGAACCCACCCCCCGGCGACTTATCCACACGTGCCTGGTCCTCGTCCGGCAAGTTCGTCGTGTTCCACTCCCAATTCTGTCCATCGATATCTATTAAAATACACTCTTGATCCGCCCGACCCCAGAGATAATAATATAATGGATTTTGTGCCGGCGCTCCGTTGTCTGCCAGTGCGTCAAACCGAAACCGCGGATCTTGTACCATGCCAAGATACCCGACACTAAATGTATGCGGGGTAATACCCAAACTCTCGAGTTGGCATAACAAATCTCCGGTCCTGAAGTCAAAGTAGTACGCGACCGCGTCTGGCAAATCAGGCAGCTCCCGATGGATAAATAGCGTTGAGCTGGTAAAGACCTCATTGCCGAGCACCTCTTCACGATGCTGTGCACGGATCGCTCGTGATAATGTTACCCGATACCAGGTATTTGGCTGGAGTTGTTGACCGTTGTTGGGAGTGAGCTGCACCGCATCTGTTCCAAGGCCGTCGACAGCAAAGTTCGCAGTAACATCTTTATTGGCTTCATACCGGCCGCAATCGATCTCCTCATCCTGGCCACATGCATAAAGATGTACATTCTGTGCATTCAATGTGGCGGGGTCCATATCTAACGTAAAACGAACTGCAGGTGTTGCATTAAGACACACATTCTTACCATCCGGTTCGCGTCTTTCCCACGGAGTTGGAGATGGGATCTCCGCGCCACCACATTGCAGCTCTCGAACCACATCAGGAATTTTTGGGATAATTCCTGTGGTAAACCGCCAGACATATCCGGCTTGTCTGACCTCACCCGGACAGGCAAATTGATTTTGGACCCACTGGTCTGCTCCGAGACCTTCTGTACAACAGTGATACCCTTGCTGTAAAAGTGGATGCTGTTCTCCGCGATCAGCATATTCTTTTATTTTTTCCTGACATTTTTCAACTGCGTAGTTCAATCCGTTGGTCAACTGCCCACCAACTTCCGCTTTAACCGGGCCGGTAACCATTGACTGCCCGGTCACAGCATCTACCGGAAGTTTTGTCGTAATTGATGTATTATTAAATGCCGTAATAATATTTCCACCACGCGATGTCAACCAGGTGTCAAGTGAACTTGTGGTTGACCCCCTCTTCCAAAAATAGAGCCCCGGATTGTCGGACAAGTTAGTTCCATAGACAAACAGCGAACCTCCTTGTGGGAGCGGCGCCGGACCGCGCG
>MFQB01000047.1:28493-28948 GCA_001784275.1 Candidatus Magasanikbacteria bacterium RIFCSPHIGHO2_02_FULL_47_14 | reverse complement strand
TCCGGACCGCCGACAACCCCGAACGCGTCAGACCCATCTGAGTTACCAAATACACCGAATAGGGCAAGCGCATAGTTGCCTTCATTTACCCCGTCAGTCACTTTGATAACAACTTGCGTGTCACTCCACCCATCGCCGCACTGTGCAGGAAGGTCGACAGTCATCTGTCTACAACTCTCATGCGCGTTTGCACCGGCACAGGTCAAGACCGCCTCCTGGTTTGCAGCGACATACACTCGGCCAATCACATCGCCAAAGTTTTTACCGGTTAAGGTAACAAAGCTGCCTGGAGTTGTTGTCGCAGGGTCAATGGTATCAATAACCGGCTGTCTATTTGCCTCCGTGTCGTCCAGTATTCGCAGCGGCAGTGCATTACTATTTCGCTGTCCAACCCGCACTTGAACCGGAACAACGCCTGGCGCAAGTCGTGGAACAGTCGCCACAATTTGTTGATC
>MFQB01000047.1:25597-28482 GCA_001784275.1 Candidatus Magasanikbacteria bacterium RIFCSPHIGHO2_02_FULL_47_14 | reverse complement strand
TAACTGCGGCTTGGAAGCCGGCAAAGCGCAAACTACTCCCTGCTCCGTCGCCAAACGACTTTCCATGTGCCACAACTGTTTGTGCCGGGGTTGCCGATTTTGCAGGCACACCCTCCGGTGTCCTCAAAGTACACAGCGCCGGACGATTTTCTTCATTTTTTTCAAAAAATCCATTGCGCGGACCCGGTCGTGGGCCACGTGCGTTAATAGTAGTGTCTTCAAACACTTCGTCTTGTCCTGCTTCTTGAACTCGGCGTACCCGAATGGCGCTCAACGAAGCAAGTGGAAGCGCATTGCCAGGGACTGTTGCCACAATGATGGAATTACTCCACGTATCAATACCACATTGTGGAAATACCGCATCAATCCATTGATCATTCGCGTCCGATACATCTCCATCTCGGTTTTCGTCATAGCCAAACGAAACAGTTCCCGGTTGTTGACCAAAAAACTTTCCTTTGACCGTAACAAAGTTTCCCTCTGCTCCACTCCATTGTGTGTTGTCGTCCAGCGGATAGAGACCTTCGATAAGCGGTGTTGCGACACACTGTCCATCAACACAGAGCCCGGAGGCACACTGCCAGTTTTCTTCACACGGACCCATCCCCTGACACTCGCCACCGATATCCACATCTTCTTCACCCGGATCCTGGATTCCATTTAAGCAATTTTCTCCGACAAGAACAAAGCTGGTTGATGTTGCGCTGTTATTCCCATCGATATCTAACGTGCTCACTGCGACTGTATACTTACGCGGGGTTGTAAAGTTTCCATCCAGATTTAAGTTGTAGGCAAAGTCATACGGACCGTGAGAGCCGCTGCTGATCAGTGGACCATTATCATACTCAAATACATCAAGAAGAACATCGCCCCCGACTCGGCTCTTTTCAACCCGCAGATGAACATATCCAATACCTCCTTGTGCATTGACACGATCTGTCACACGAGTTTGGATTGGATATATTGCACCTTTTGGAAGTATCAAGCCGTCTTCTCCTTGACCTTGTGGGTTCACCCCATTGATCAATATCGGCGTGAATGTCGGTGCAAGTTGATCGCGGGCATCCTGATTTACTGTAAATGCCGACTCTCTTGGAAAGTCACCACACTCCGTTTCGATCTCTAATCTTCTCCCGGCAGTATCAACCAAATCAGGATTGACCTCTACTTCGTAGGTGCCGGTGGTTAAACAAGAGGCTTCCCCATTTCCCCGCTCACAGTTTGCAGTATTCCGTGCAAAGACCGCCTCAACCACGCGGGGGGTAACGAACTGAACAGCGGTTGGCTGTACTGCCAGGTCATTCTCTTCAATTTTTTTGAATACATCCTCGGGGCGGGTACCGTTGGCCAGTCGCTTGCTAAAGACCGCACGCACCGTGACATCGCTCATACCTGTACCGTCGTTTGCAGGCGTCTGGGGTGTCAAACTTCGGACAACAAACAGATTATTTCGATCCACACAGTCTCCGCCGCCGCCGCCACCACCTCCGCCATTACAGCCGGCCAAATTCTGACAACCCCCGCCATTATCGTCTGCAATACCGCTCCCTGTTGCCTGCTGCAACTTGCTCAATACGAATTGAACAATAGCAAGTGATGATAAGATAATAGCCAATCCAATGGTGGTGTTAATTAAAATCTTGCGCGCTTGTTCAACCTTATCCTCATTCCCTCCTGAGGTCATGTAGATAAAGCCGCCATACAACATGAAGCCAAGCGCGATAATTCCAAGAAGTCCGAACGCGGCACGAATGATCTTGGCAATAATGATACGAATATCCGTATCACCGCTGAGTTTGAGTGTGTCACTCACCTCTCCCACTCCGAACGTATCTGTCGGTGCATCTTGAGCAAAAGCGCCATCTGGAAACACCAAAACAACAGCAACCACAATCATGGTCCAGAGTGCAAAAGCGAGATATTGTTTAGTGTATCTATTCATAAAATTCTCCTGCTTCAAACGCTATATCGGACTCAAATCGCGAAGCTGCTGTATGCACGCTTCAATACTGCTTTTTGCCGACGTCCCGGCTCCTAAGTTTACCCGTTGCGCACACCCGGTATCGGTATTTGCCTGTGCATTTACCGGAACACAGTTTCCATTTGGTTGCGGGACTCCATTTGCATCTACGACCAGCGTACAGAGTGGCGCCTGACCATTGGCACCGACATTTTGATATAACGGACCAAAGCCCGGGTACAGACAATTTTGTGTGACGCTCTTTACACTACTTGAGACAGCAGTGAAGTAATACAGGTCCTGATCATCCGGCCCAAACTCACGGTGGTCGACAAGACCAATACTTTTGTCATCATCTGTATCTCGAGCCCGAACTCGTTGCCAGAACGGCAAGGCATTTGGGTATTCAGTAATTCGGATCGACTTCACAAGACTCGAATTCAGCATTGGTTTGCTAAAGGTGATTTCCACGCGTGCATCGCCCTCAACACTTTCTTCATCCAATAGTGGGAGTACCTCTTCAACATTTGGTGGAGTCCGATCAATATCATTTCGCACACCAAAGTTCCACCAGGCATTATCTGCCGCACGTTCAGCGGGTATGATTTGTTTTGGATCACCCAAGTTTGGCTTATCCTGCGGGACGCCATCTCCGCTGAGATTATTTCCACTTCGTCCGTCAAGCGCATTGTCCGCCATGTCCACCACGCCGCTGAATGGAATCGCCTCAAACGAACCACTTCCGGGACGCAATAAGTCACCGGTACGAACCAGTACTTCGTATGAGGTAACACATTGGCGATTGCCCGGATCCTGGCATCTCACCGGCAGACAGTACATGGTATCTCCACAGCTATTTTGGCCACAGGCCTGGTCTGAAATGAACTCAACTGTGGTATAGCCGTTTGAGATCTTCCACTGGCCG
>MFQB01000047.1:0-25577 GCA_001784275.1 Candidatus Magasanikbacteria bacterium RIFCSPHIGHO2_02_FULL_47_14 | reverse complement strand
GATAATGTTATTAAATGTCGTGGTCGGACCGGTCAGCCCCTGAACTGCGATCGGGTCAACCGCTTCGTTAAAATTAATCTTGACGACACTATTACGGTAGCCCTGAGCCCCATCCTTGGGATAGATACTTGTGATAGCAGGTGGATCAAGGTCGAGCAGTGTGTCTGTTTCAAAGTTCCAATCATAGTAGTTATCTCCGAAACGATCATCCCTAAACGCAGGCACGCCGGTTTTCTTTAAAATACTCCCTGTCAAGTACACGTCGTACTTTACTGGCTGGATTGCATCTCCAATCGGCTGCACTGGTTTAAACAAAAAGGTGTATGCATCTTGTTGGGCATCGTATGTCGTGAGAGCAACCGCCTCCACTACACGGACTTGCGGATTTTGTCCTCGCTCAAACGCATCAATAATCGATTGTGATGATGTTGCAAAAGGAAATATTTTTACCGAAGAGGTGGCGAGATGGTCACAGTCTGTCTCTGGATTCAAGTTGGCGACAGCCAGACAGTCACCATAATACGGATTCGTTATTTTTCCATCAGCACCTCGTTCGCAGTCGTCGCCTGATTTCACCTGGCCACCCTCAAGACAAGTACCGTTTGTATTGATGATTATCGATGCCGGATCCATGGGTTCTGCAAAGGTAACGGCAATCTTGGTATTACGTTTGACTTCTTTCTGGTTACGGAATGGATAGTGGTCTTCGATAATAAATCCCAGTGCGCCGCTTCCTGCAAAAGAAGCAAGGGATGGGGCTCCGCCGCGTCCGCTTCCATTACCTAATCCGGTTGCATCACTCAGTTGGTTCAAGACAAACTGCACGATTGCCATTGAAGAAAGAATAATAACCAAGCCAATAGTTGCGTTGGTCAAGGTCTTTTTTCCTTGTTCAACTTTATCTTCGTTCCCGCCGGAAGTCATGATCAAAAATCCGGCATAAAGCATGAAGCCCAGTGTGATAATGCCAAGTAAGCCTAAGGCGGCACGGATAATCTTGGCAACGATCACGCGAATATCCTGGCTGCCCAATTTGATTGTTCCTTCAACCTGCTCAACACCAAATACATCCGGCTCTGCCTGTGCTGAAGCGATCTCAGGAATAATGAAAAATAAAAAAACCGCCACAAAAAAACCAAGGGCTATCATGGCAGCTTTTTTATTTTTTTTATGTTGGAACATCCATTGTAGCATGGACCAATGGACTTACGTGTACCAAAAGATACACAGTGACAGACTTTTTGACTTTTATATTGCCAGGGTCTCAAGCATTGCTTTGACTCTGGACCCATCTGCGCGACCTGCGACTTCTTTCATGACAGGGCCCATGATGCGGCCGGGCTCGATTCCCTTGTTCGTCTCTACCACACACATAATAACTGCTTTCAGTTCTTCGTCAGACAACTGTTGCGGCAGGTATGCAGACAGTAACGCAACTTCTTTTTTGGTCTTATCCACCAAATCCGTGCGCTGGGCTTTTTCAAAATCACTCAACGCATCTTTCAGCTGCTTCACCTGTCGTGCAATGACCTGTTGCACTTCAGCATCGGTCAGTTCTCGTTGTTTCTCAATTTGTTCGTTCTTCGCAGCAGACGATAGCACCCGTAAGATAGAAAGCGTTTCCGCATCTCTCTTTTTCATGGCTTCTTTTTGCGCTTCTAAAATCGTCTGTATAAGTGTCATATCTTACTTACCGCGTTTATTGCGTCTATCGCGACCAAACTGGTCAGTCTCTTCTGACAAGCGGCCGATCTTCTTGAGGTACTCAGTCTTTGCAATAATTTTTGAACGGGAAATTGCTTGCTGACGGCGAATATTTTTGCTTTTTGGCGGATCAAAAAATTGGACCTTTTTGGCCTGAAGCAACTTGCCGGAGCGTTGCCACTCTTGTTTGACTCGTCGGAGAAACACTTCAAACGGTTCTCCTTTTTTTCGTTTTATTTCGGACACAATGGTCACCTCCTCACAGGAAAGATAGGCTTAGTGTATACAAAAACAGGTATGTCGTCAAGATCGACTTTCACTACTTTGCTGCAATGATCTTTCGGAGTTCCTGCTCGATCTTCTTTTGATCCACAATCTCCTGGATACCGGAGCTCATATCGCGAATGATAACTGTTCCGTCCTGGACTTCTTTTTGTCCCAAAATAACGGTATGGGTTGATTTCAGGCTGTTGGCAAGTTCAAGCTGGGTTTTCAACGAAGTCTTGGCAAGATTCGAGCCAACCAAAATTCCTTTTCGGCGTAACTCTTCAATCAGACGCAACATTCTGCGACGGGCCTGTTCGCCAAGCTGAGCAAAGAAAATCTGCATCGTTCCATCGTATGGATTTTCAAACTCTTTTCGTCCTTCTTTGTCGCGGGTCAACTCAGAAATAACGCGCTCGATGCCCATGGAAAAACCGGCGGCCGGGGTTGGGCGTCCGCCAAGTTGCTCAATCAGTCCATCATATCGTCCACCGCCGCCCAATGCGCTCTGAGCGCCCTCTTCACCTTTTTCCGTATAAAACTCAAAGACGGTGTCAGTATAGTAGTCTAAACCGCGGACCAGTGTTGAGCGCAACACATACGGGACCTGCAACTCGTCGAGATACTCCAAAACTTTCATGAAAAACGCTCTCGATTCGGCGCTGAGCCAGTCCACAATTTGTGGGGCTTCTTCAATGACGTTCCGACACTCTTCTTCTTTACAGTCCAAAACACGCAATGGGTTCTTCACCATGCGGCGCTTGCAGTCAGCGCACAGATAGGTGCGTTTGCTCCGTAAGTATCCGACAAGTTCAACAGTATAGTTCTTTCTGTCCTCCAGTGACCCAATGCTATTGATATGGACCTCTGTGCTGATCCCCAGGTCAAACAAAAAATTGTATGAAACAGCAATCAACTCTGCGTCGATCACCGGATCGCGCTGGCCCAGGGTTTCACATCCAAACTGATGGAACTGACGATAGCGGCCGGCTTGGGGTCGGTCGTGGCGGAACATCTGGCCCCAGTACCAAACCTTTACCGGCTGCGGGCGATTGTGCATGCCGTGATTGATATAGGCACGGGCAATGGATGCGGTTGCCTCCGGTCGCAGTGAGACCTTGCTGCCATCTTTATCTTCAAATGTGTACATTTCTTTATCAATGACGTCCGTTGCCTTGCCCAAAGAGCGGACAAACAATTGCGTCGACTCAAGTATCGGGGTTTCCATATACCCGAACCCATACGCCTTCGCAATGTTTTCTGCGGTGTGATAGACCAACAACCAAAGCGGCGACTTCTCCGGCAACAAGTCCTTCATGCCGCGAAGTGTCTCAAAGCCTTTGCCGTTTTTTCGTGCTTCTTCCGGTTCAGTACGTTCTTTTGCCACCGGCTGTTCGGGTCTCTGGACCTTCTTTACAAACTTCAACTTTGCAACCTTGGAGGCTGTCTTTCCCTTCTTTTTTGGAGTGAGCCGAGCTACTGGTTTCTTTTTTGCTTTCGGCTTGGCCACTGGTTTCTTCTTTGGCATAGTTACAAGTTATATTGTGGTTTTTGAAATAGACCGGCTCGTGTCACTGGCCATTCGCGCAACCACGTGCGACCGACAATGGCATCGCGGGATACCGGTCCGAACCGACGGGAGTCAAAGCTCTCGTCCCGGTTGTCTCCCATCACAAAGTACTGGTCAGGCCCAAGACTCACATTTATCGAGCCCGGTGTTTTTTCTTCAAGGTATCTCTCTTCTGTGACAACCCCTTCAGGGTATTGCTCATTATAAATAATCACCTTACCGTCTTCGATCTTCACCCGCTCTCCGGGCAAGCCAAGCACACGTTTAATATAGTAGTCATCTTTTTCAAACGGGGCTTTGAAAACAACCACTTCACCACGTTCAGGTTCACGAAATCGATAGGTAATTTCGTCAATAATCAAGTACTCTTTTGCGTAGTAAGAAGGTTCCATTGACTGGCCTTTGACATAAAACGGCTTAAACAAAAAATAACGCACGAGGGCAATCGTCACGCCGGCAAGGAGCGCAACTTTAATCAACTCAAGAAAAAATAACCCAACAGTGCCGGCGACTGTTTTGGCAACAGTGCCAGAGGTTACTTGATCCTGCGTATCTCTCTGTTTCTCTGTGTGTTGTTCATCCATATAGAAAAAAAGGCATCGCTACCTGGGACACAAAGAGTATAGCAAAACCGATGTAAAATGCAAACAGGCAGCTTGACTCTCATAAAAAACTGCGGCCCCTCTTGACTCTTATACCCCGTGGGGGTATTATTATTCCATATGAATACTCTGCTCAAAAAGAAACTGATGAAGCGGTTAAAAATTATTGAAGGACAGGTACGCGGATTGCAACGCATGCTTGAACAAGACACATACTGCGTCGATGTTATCACACAAGCAAGTGCCGTGAAAAAAGCACTGTCCAGTTTTGAAGATGCCATGTTGCAAAATCACTTGTCGACTCATGTTGTTGAGCAGATGAAGTCCGGCCAACACAGCAAAGCGGTAAAAGAAGTGATGAAGGTATATACGTTATCGAAAAAGGACGCTTAAAAAACTTGCCCAGATCAAATGAAACACCTCCCTCGTACAATCGCATATATCACTCTTGTCGCTGTTGCCGTTGTTTCAGTCTTGTTATATATTTGCCCATTTTCCATTCCTCTATATACACCCCTGGCAGCAGCCACGGTGGACTGCGACGGTGACTCTTCCGGCACGCAACACCTCGGCATGTCCCCGATAACCGGTGGCTGTTTCAGTTCTCATATTGGCGCAGGAGACGATTTTACTGCAACCATACCAAAGGTACTGGGTCTGCTCCTTGCTGTAGCGTTGGCTGCTGTTTTTATTCGAAATAAATATCTTTTACCATATACATACGCCAATACAGGCCCGCTTGTGCAGATGCGAGACCGGCATCGGCGGTATAATGATCTTCTTCGTTTTCTTTTTGAAAATAAATTCCGTGCCTGGCTTATTTTTCAGCAACGCATCGTGACCGCCCACTAACGCGGAGGGTTTATTTGAGCGTTTTTAACTGTCACGTTTTATGGGAATTATCACAGTTCCAATTCGAGGCATGCACTGTGCCTCATGCGAAATTCTTATCGGAGAAGAATTAAAAAAACTTCCACATGTCGCCAAAGCGGTTGTCAGTCTTAAAAAAGCAACTGCGACTATTCATTATTCAAACGAGCGGCCGACCGATGCTGAGATTGCACAAGCGGTACACGCCGCGGGATACGAAGTTGGAGAAAAAAAACGACTGCCATGGATCTCCCGAGACTGGCGCGACTACAAAGATCTGGCGCGGGCTGCGATTATTTTGTTTGTCTTGTATTGGATAGCGCAACGACTCGGGTTGTTTGACCTCGCAGTGAATACAGAAAAAGATGGACTGCTTATCGCGCTTCTGGTGGGTTTGGTTGCCGGCGTGTCAACGTGTATGGCGCTGATCGGTGGTTTGGTGTTGAGTTTGTCAGCCCGACATGCTGAACTTCACCCGGAAGCAACCGCCATACAAAAGTTTCGGCCGCATCTGTATTTTAATCTCGGCCGCATTGTCGGATACGCGTTTTTGGGTGGCATTATCGGGATGATCGGGAAGGCATTTCAACCCACAACCGGCATGTTGGGAGTGATGACCATGGTGGTTGGCGGGGTTATGATCTTCTTGGGCCTGAAATTAGTTGAGGTCTTCCCTGCACTTCGAGACAAAACCATTACACTCCCCTCTGGAATTGCACAATTGTTCGGGTTACACAAAGAAGTAAAAGAATACAGTCACAAGACTGCGAGTATTATGGGGGCGCTCACCTTCTTTCTGCCATGCGGGTTCACACAAGCCATGCAGATCTATGCCATATCAACCGGAAGCTTTACTCAAGGGGCCGTGATTATGGGGTTGTTTGCACTCGGCACTGCGCCGGGGCTGCTTGGGGTTGGTGGTTTAACCGCAGCGCTGAAAGGCAAAAAGGCGCGCACGTTTTTCATGGGCGCCGGGCTGGCTGTCATTCTCCTTGGGTGGTTCAATATTGCAAACGGCAGTCGATTGCTGAGCGGCGATGGCGGAAAAGGCACGACAAACCCTGTTGTTACTGAGGATGCACAAGAAGTGAAGATGGTGCAGGGCGCAAACGGCTACTTGCCAAGCGTATTTACCGTACAAAAAGGAAAGCCGGTAAAATGGGTCATTGACTCTCGGTCGTCTTTTAGTTGCGCGGCATCGCTCGTGGTACCAAGTCTGGGGATCAGCAAAACATTAAAAAAGGGAGAGAACATCATCACATTTACACCCACAAAAGTCGGAACAATCCCCTTCTCGTGCTCGATGGGAATGTATCGTGGGAAGTTTATCGTGGTCGATGAAAACGGAAAAACGTCGAGCGCTCTTCCAACAGATTCATCAAGTTCAGCAAACCTGGCGACAGCAACCACCGGCTCGTCATGCGGCGGTGGGTGCGGTGGGTGCGGCGGAGGAAGCCGAGCATCGGTAACACCAAACGTCGGCGCAGTCGAGTCAACCGAATCCGAGCAGGTGATCAAAACTATCTACACCTACAACAAAGACATTGCGCCGAATACATTTACTGTCAAGGCCGGCGAACCGGTCCGACTCGAAATTAAGGCAAAAGAGAGCGGCAGAGGATGCATGAGTAGCATTATGGTACCCGGGCTCTATGACGAACCACAATATCTCGAGAGCGGCACAACGGTTGTTATGACCTTCACACCGACAAAAGCCGGGGAATACCCTATTACATGCGCTATGGGTGTACCACGCGGAGTTATTAAAGTAATTACCTAACTCTATGTCTACGACTCGATTCAGCATCACAAATATTACCTGCGCAGCATGTGTAAAACTTTCCACTGCAGCACTGCAAAAAATACATGGGGTAACTCATGTGGTTGTGGACATGGAAACTGGCGCAAGTGAAGTAACCGCGGAACGAAATATTCCGTGGTCAGAAATAGAAAATGCGCTCACAGGCGTTGGAAAGACGGCTGTACTATCTGTATAAATTGTATGAATGATACTATCTCTCTACAAATTACCGGCATGCACTGTGAATCGTGCGAAAAAATAATTAGTGCCGAGCTCGCTGAATTACCGGGAGTACGAATCACGAGCATTGACGCAAAAAGTGGAAAAGCTGAACTGGAAACGTCATCTGATACGACAGACCAAGCGATTCTCGACGCTGTCTCCAAAGCAGGATACCGGGCTACTGTGGTCGAAAGAAAAAAACATGCGGAGACAGCCGCAGACGTTCCGGAGGTGCCTCTGTCAGAAGCGCCGGATATATCTGACACCTTCGAGAAAAAAATTGTGGACGGCGGGACGTCACTCAAAGTCCGGCTTGAGTCATCTGCGGCGGCAGAGGGTGAGTTTCATATCACCAATGGACACCCAACATTCACTGGCAAAGTAAGCCGCCATAGAAAAGGTGAGTTCGAGGTACCAAAAGATGACGCACAGATCAACGCGGCTGTTGATGAACTGCTCAGTTCCAACAAAATCAGCCAACTGTTTGCACTGCTTTCCCCGGAATCTTCCGGCTCAGGTGTACCGCACCAGACACCTCTTGCCTCACCAGCCGGATCGACACCGTCCATAATGCAAACCACGTCTTCCAAAGAAAAAAAAGACGAATCGATTCAACTTGCGATTACCGGAATGCACTGCGCATCATGCGCAGGACTGATCGAACGCGGTTTGAAAAAAGTTTCTGGTGTCAAGCAAGCCTCTGTTAATTTTGCAGCAGAGAAGGCTCGCGTCGTGTTTGACACATCACTTGCAACACCGGACCAGCTCATTGCCGCCGTTGTCAAGGCAGGATACAAAGCAAATGTTGCAAGCAACGACCCGGAAGCGGAACGACAACAACACGAGGCGGTCATTCGACACGGCGCGCGAAAGTTCTTGTGGGCGTTGGGACTAAGCATCCCCATGTTGTACTTCATGTTCTTTGACTTTATCTCGTTCCTGCCGGGCCGGGCCGCATTTCTCCCCTACATCGGTATCGTCTCTTTGATTCTGACCTTCCCTGTGCAGTTTATTATCGGTTCAGGGTTTTATAGAGGAATGTGGTCAAGTCTCAAGATGAAGACCTTTAACATGGACAGCTTGATTGCGATCGGTACGAGTACTGCATTCTTCTACAGTTTATGGCAGTTTATCGCGTACGTGGTTCAGACCGGAAGTGTAATCGGACTCAATGGAGAAAAAATCCCTGAGTTATACTTTGAAACCGCCGCCTTCCTGATCACATTTGTCCTGTTGGGGAAGTGGTTGGAGGCAAAAACAAAAGGACGTACATCTGATGCGATTAAAAAACTGGTTGGCTTGCAACCAAAGACTGCTCGCGTACTGCGGAATGGTGTTACACAAGATATTCCCATTGATCAGGTGGTTGCAAACGACGTTATCGTCGTTCGTCCGGGAGAAAAAATCCCGGTGGATGGTGTCATAACCAAAGGTCAGTCAAGTATAGACGAGTCCATGATCACCGGAGAGAGCATTCCTGTTGAAAAAACAGAAGGATCCGGTGTGATTGGCGCAACGATTAACAAACATGGAAGTTTTGAATTCCGCGCAACACGAGTTGGGAGTGAAACGACACTGGCGCAAATCATCCGAGTGGTTGAAGAAGCGCAAGGATCAAAGGCCCCGATTCAGGCAGTTGCAGACAAGATTTCCGCATACTTTGTGCCAATCGTGATTCTCCTTGCTATCATAACATTTGTTGTCTGGTACTTTGCATTGGGAGCAAGTCTGGCATTCAGCCTCATGGCCTTCACCTCAGTGATTGTCATTGCCTGCCCGTGCGCATTGGGGCTTGCCACGCCCACTGCTATTATGGTTGGCACTGGAAAGGGCGCGGAGCACGGTGTGTTGATAAAAGGCGGAGAACCACTCGAGGCGGCATGCAAAGTAAAAGCGGTTGTCTTTGACAAAACAGGCACGCTTACAAAAGGACAGCCCGAGGTAACAGACATTGTTTCTACTGGAGTGTTGGATGAGGAAGAGATCATCGCTCATGCCGCAAGCCTGGAAAAGTTATCTGAACACCCACTGGCAGAAGCCATCGTGAACTATGCGGAAGAAGAAAATATTGCACTCCAAGAAGCGTTGCACTTCCATGCGATTCCGGGACATGGTGTTGAAGGCGTACTCGGTGGGCAAACATACTTTATTGGAAACAGAAAGTTAATGACAGATGTTGTCCATGTTGATGCCGCCACTGTAGAAAAGATGGAACGCAAAATTCGCAAATTGGAAGAGGCCGGGAAGACTGTCATGATCTTGAGCTCTGACAAAGAAATTCTCGGACTTATCGCTGTCGCAGATACGGTCAAAGAAACCAGTGCAGAGGCCATTCATGAACTGCAAAAGCGCGGGCTCGATGTGTACATGATCACTGGAGATAACAAACGCACCGCAGATGCGATTGCACGACAAATTGGAATTACCAATGTACTTGCCGAAGTCTTGCCGGAAGATAAGGCAAATGAGGTAAAAAAACTTCAGGCAAGTGGCATAAAAGTTGCGATGGTTGGTGACGGCATCAATGATGCGCCGGCGCTCGCACAGGCAGATCTCGGCATTGTCATGGGAAGTGGCACTGACGTAGCAATGGAAACCGGCGGAGTGGTAATTATGAAAAATGACTTACGTGATGTACTGACTGCGATCAAGCTGAGCCGAGAGACCATGGGCAAGATCAAACAAAATATGTTCTTTGCCTTGTTCTATAACGTCATTGGGATTCCAATCGCTGCACGTATATTCGCAGGAATCGGACTCGTCTTAAAACCGGAATTGGCCGGGCTTGCAATGGCGCTGAGTTCTGTGTCGGTTGTGTCGAACTCGTTGTTCTTGCGAGGATTTAAACCAGAGCGACGGAACTGGGTGTCTCTGTTTGCGCCGTGGGTGATGGGTGTTTTGTTTGCAGTGGTGTTTGTCCTGTTCGCGAGACTGAGCAAGATGGGTTAAATTTATTAATTATTCTTATTCAATATGCACCAACTATCTCTCGGGAAATACGCGGCTCTCTGCATTCTTGGCGGAGAAATCGCATATATCGCGTGTCTTATATATGGCAGCACTCTCAGTGGCCCGGCAGCAGAACTGCACCACGCCCTCTTTCAACTGTTACCCGGATTCCAGTGGTTCAGCGCAGGCAGTTTCATTGCAGGGGCGTTGTCCATCGCAATTTGGTCCGGAGTCGGCGGCCTCTTCATCGCTTGGATGCACAATGTGAGTGTAAAAAAATAAAAACGCGTCCTCAATTCCAAAACACGCATTCCACGAAGAGTGCGTGTTTTTGGTATAATGCCAATATTAAAATGTCTCTATGGACCCACAACCACAAAAATATCTTCCTCCTCTCAGCTGGTCTGCTTTGACCTCATTCTATGACTTTTTCTGCTCTCTGTTTGGTTTAGGAAAAAAATTCAAACGAAAAATTTTAGATTGTACTCAACTTTCGGATGATATGGCCGTCGTCGATATTGGATGCGGCACCGGAGTTTTTTTGGAGATGCTCAAACGAAAATACCCGCGTGTCAGCTGCATCGGCGTTGACCCTGATGCAAAAGCGTTGTCGATTGCACAACGAAGACTGAAACGTGCGGGTCTTGCAGTTGAACTCAACCAAGCGTTTGCTCAATCGCTCCCACTTGGGGACCACTCTGTTGATCTCTGTGTCAGCACACTTGCATTTCATCACATGCCGAATGAGGTAAAACGTCAGGCTATGAAAGAAATATACCGCGTACTTAAGCCGGGCGGACACGTGGTAATTGCGGACTTTGGGAAAAGCGAAGGCACCTTTTTACGCAAAGTTTTATTCTTCGAAAAGCTGGAATATCTCGAAGGGAACTTAAAAGGCTATATTGAAAATTATATAAAAGAAGTAGGCTTTCACTCGTACGAAATTGTCGGGAGGCACTTTCCTGGGATTAACATAGTCAGGGCGAGAAAATAAGCAGCCATTATAAAAACAGTGAGCCCCGGTCGGTCGCGCACGCGTACCGCCGGGGCTTTGAATCGGCCCACATTCGCAAAAGCAAAAAGGGCCAGAGGAACAGACGCAAAGGGAGTGATCAGGTGGGCGCCTTGGGGGGCTTGAAGGCGTTGAGATAGAGGATCGGGGGTCCGCTGCCCGGCCGGCACTCACTGAAGAGGGCCCCGAACAGGCCCGTGGCCGTGGCCGGCAGCATGGCCTTTTCGCGCTGGAGCAGGGCGATCACGCCATCTCGGAAGAGGTCGATCTTGCCTGTCACGATGAGCGAGATCTTGTAGTCCCAGCAGAACGTGATGAGCTCGAGCAGGTCGAGCCCATGAAGCAGAGCGCCCAGGGTGTCAACTTCCACCGTGATCTCAGCGCCCAGGAGAGTTGCGACGTACCGGTCACGGGCGGTTTGCGACACGTCGACTTCCGTGCGCTCGGCCTTGGCTGCTGCTTCGATTTTGGCTCGCCACCTAGTGGCCTCGAGATCGGCCGACTCCAACTTGATCTTCAACTTCCTTCTCCCACTCTTCTAAGAGCTACCTACCTCTATATCGCCCATCACCCGACAGGCGTCTCTTTAGGCTTATACAATATAAGACCAAGGAGATACCTACTGTTCTGGCAAAAAGAGAACAGGAAAATATACACCAAATAATAACTTTTGTCAATAGTGTGTAGGACAAATAAAAAAATGGCTTAAATAGGCCATTTTTTTACTCAACCACGAGTGGGCGCGGATGGAATCGAACCATCGACCTCGTCATTATCAGTGACGCGCTCTAGCCATCTGAGCTACGCGCCCATTTTTGTACTTCCCGACTGAGTCGGGATCGTGGGTCCGAGAAGATTCGAACTTCTGACCTCGTCGATGTCAACGACGCGCTCTAACCAACTGAGCTACGAACCCTTAACGTCGCACCACTATACTCTATTTTTTCAGAAAAGACAAGAGCACCCCCAGCATACAAAAAATTACTATGTGCGTCAATAAAAATATCCCCTTTCGGGGGGATATTTTTGGAATTTCTATTTAGATCACGAGGTTGTCTACTGCGCTTGTGTCGATATCTTCAGGGGCGCTTGTCTGCTGACTCATGGTGCTTCCCATTCTCATCGCCGGTACATGAGTACTACCCTCCGGTTCATTAATCTTCAAGTTCACGCGAGCATTATTTTTAGCGCCGACAACTTTGAGAAGTGTGCGGACTGCGCGAGCTGTCTGTCCACGACGTCCAATAACGTAACCCATATCTGTTGGATTGACATCCAAGGTGATGAGGACTCCGCGCTCGTCAATGGTGCGTGTCGATTTCACGTCTTCTGGATTGTTGACGATCGCTTTCACGACATACTCCAGAAACTGTTGGTCTTGTTCCATACCGTGCAAGTACTTAGCTAAATAAATCTATATGGCAATCAGTATAACACCGGAAAAAATGAGTGTCAACGAATATTATGCCGCCGGCTGACTCTTTTTTGCGTCAAGTTTTGTCTGACGTTTTTTTGAGATGTTGACCTTCCCTTTTTTCTTTCCAGAGATGATACCGAGATCGATGAGGATGTTGTGAACAGTCTCAGACGGTTGTGCGCCTTTGGACATCCAGTACTTGATGCGGTCTTCTTTGAAGGTAACGGCTTTTTCTTTGAGCAACGGATTAAACTCACCCAAAATCTCCAGACTGCCTGCCTGTGTATCTCGGGCCTTTTCTGAAACCACCAATCGATAGGTTGGCTGTTTCAACTTGCCGATCCGTTGAAGTCGAATCATGAGCATAACAATAAATAAAATACAATTAAGTGAGCGCTTAACGGTGGAATAAGTATAGACGAAAAACAGAAGTTTGTCAATGTGCCGAAGGGCTGTCCCAGACCTTCTCGCCGCGGATCCAGGTTTGGCTAACCTCAGCCGTCGTCAGATCGGCGGCGTTTCCGGAGAAGATGTTTGTATCTAAGACCACCAGATTTGCGTCATATCCTGGAGCTATTCTTCCTCTATGATCGGCTTTCACGATGCGGGCCGGCTCCGAGGTATAGAAGGCAAAGGCTTGTTCAACTGTGAGGGCCTGGTTTGGATATGGGGCTTGTGCACAGGTCCATGCTAACCCCTCAAGTGGGCCTGTGGGAACATCGTCTGATCCAAAGATAATTGGTACGCCGGCTTGAATGAGGGACTGAAAGGGATTTATATTTTTCACCCGATCCCCCACGGCTTGTTGATAGTGTACAGCATCCCAGAGAAAGTTCGGCTGCATCGATGCAATGCCACCGTGTTGGGCAAGGGCCTCAATTGCGTGTGGCGTTGGCATCTCAAAGTGTTCAAAGCGCCACGTGGTTATTGCTGAGCCAAATTCGGATTGAAACTCTTGAAACCAGTCAACCGCACGATCAATACCTTCGTCGCCAATGCAATGCATCGCAATATGAGTCAGACCGAGGTCGGCTGCCTTTTTAATATATTCTTTGCAACTTTCTTTTGTGAGACGCACCATTCCCTTGTTTGCAACGTCGCAGTACGAGTCATGGAACGCTGCAGTGCGTGTGCCGATAGTACCGTCAATAAATAACTTTAGCCCAACAATGGGTGCACGTGCTGCGGGACGAACAAACGGCTGGAGTCGCTGACCTTGTTGCAACAGTTGTGTGCCGACATAGATTGGCGTGTCGAGCAAAAGTTTTCCGCTGTGCTCCAACTCATGATACGCCTCCACTTGTGCCATGTTGGCAACATACAAATCATGCACCGCACCCAGGCCTTTGCGAACAAGACGCTCTTGATAGCGGCGAATAAGGTCAATATATGTTTGAGTATTTGGTGCAGTAATGTTTTCAGCTTGTTCAAAGATATCTTCGTGAAGCACGCCATCCCTAGTGTTACAGCGAAGACCTGCGGCAGCCAAAAGATCCAAGCCTTTTTTATTTACCAATGCGCCATGATAGGAGATGTGAATAATAAAAATGCCGTGGTCGTGTGAGAGTTCATTCACATCTTGTTGAGTCACGCTCCCCCAAGCCTGGTTCCAGCCATGGCAGACCACCCACTGGCCGGCTGGAGTCTGGGCAATTTTTTCTTGAAGAATTATTTTTACCTCTGGCCAAGTTAGTGACTGGCCACGTAAGTCTACTTCTTGAAGCGTGCGACTGCGACGGGCCGGGTGATTGTGGGCGTCTTCAAAGGCCGGGTAGATGTAGCGACTGCGCATGTCTATACGCGGACCGGAAAAAGAAGCCGTATCCAAAACAATACTTCCCTCTTTGCTGATACCAATATTCTCGGCCCACTGGTTATTGCCAAGATAAAAATGTCCGTTAAACAAAATTTTTGAAAGTGATTGCATAATAAGGAGTCTGGGCAGCGGGAACGGTCGCATGAAGCGTCCGTCCCCGCTGCCCGATGGGGTCTTCGGTTGCGCCGAGGCCCTCCGTCAGTAGGAGGTCACCGGCAGGTACATCACGAAGAGGTTGCCGAACTCGGCCCGCTGGGCCACGTCGGCGAATTCGGAGCTGATCCGGGCGTGAGCGTCCAAGCGCCCGGCGACCGTGAGTCCGGCCTTGCGGTTGCTCGTGATGACCGCGCCCCAGTTCGCCCGGGACTCGGCGTAGACGAGCGTGCGCTCACCCTGCACTGCGCCGATGAGCGCGGTGCGGATGTGAGCGGAGAGGCCGTTGCCGCGATCCTTGGGGTCGGTCGCCGTCTCCGAGATCTCGATGAACCGCCAGGTTCCGACCGTGGTCTCGACCTGGGCGACCTCGCCCTGGCCGACCGCCACGATCTGTCCCTCCGGATTGCGGATGACCACCACGACGTTGTCGCGGATCATGCCACCGATGCTGTCGTCGGTGAAGCGGATCATGTAGTCGGAGTAGCAGGCGCGGTACAGCTCCACCAGCCTGCAGACGTCGTTGACACGGACCGTGTCCGTGTCGAGCGTCTCGACGGTGAAGCCGGATTCGAGCGGGTGCACGGTGCGCGGACGTGCGCGCGCCTGATCGAGGAGCGCCCACTCACTGGTGATCGTCTCGGTCGGGGTGCGCCTACCGGGCTGGTTCGCGCCGAAGTAGGCCACGCCACCGAGCCCCTGGGCCAGCGGGATCGCGGCCTCGCAGGTGAGCAGGGCGTAATCACCCCAGGGCACCGAGACCGAGCGGACCAGGTCAAGCGGCACGTCGGGCGCGAACAAGACACGCACCGTGAGCCGAGACCGCTCCGGGTTCTGGTCAGCCTGCGGCCGATACCGTTCACAGACCTCCTGCAGCCGCAGAGCCAGGCTGCCCAGGCCCATGTGGACCTCGGGCAAGAAGCCCTTGAAACGGTGGCTGGGTTCGTCCCAGGCCACGCTGCCGATCGCGCCGATGGAGAGGCTTTGCTGCGGGTTCATTTGATATCTTTCTCCCCGGTTTCTCTTCGTTTTCTGCCCCCAGCCGGGCGAATGAAAGAGCGATTTGTTTCTGTGCTGGCACCTGCCTTAGGCATATGTCAACACACAAATAGCGGCTTACGTTAGCAATTTTTTCCTTTTTTGTCAATAAAAAAATCCCGACTTGTCGGGACATCTTTATCTTCTGTTTTTCTCTCAAGCGCAAAGATGGCCCGCAGTTATGCAGTCTTCTTCGCCTTCTTAACAAATATGAGAGCTATACGATTCATAATGAAAATACTATATCAAACCCCATCTTGCTTGTCAAGCTGTACACTCAACAACTTACTCACACCATCTCCTCCCATAGTGACGCCATATAACGCGTCCGCAGCATGCATGGTCACGCGATTGTGGGTAATGATAATAAACTGAGATTGAGTCGCCAGTTCTTTTATAATATTCACGACCTTTAAGGTGTTGGACTCATCCAACGCTGCCTCAACCTCGTCCAATACGACAAACGGTGACGGATTGGTTTTTAAAATCGCACACATCAAGGCAATCGATGTCAACGTACGTTCACCACCGGACAACGCCTGGATATTTTTTATCTTTTTTCCTGGTGGGCAGGCAGTAATATCAATTCCAGCCAAAATCTTTTTCTTGCGTTTTGGAGGGGCCTTCTCAATCTCCTCTTCCAAGTCTGTCATAGACTGTTGCGTTGCATCCTCTGCCCCGGCCTGCTCTATCTTCTCCTCTTCAGTTTTTTCTTCCTCGTATACCTCGTTCAAGTCTGCCTCTCCACCCTCAAACAACATCACAAAAAATCTCTGGAATCCTTTTTTAATTTCCTTAAAGGCGCGGTCACGCTTTTTCTTCATGACTACATCGAGTTCTTCGATCAACTCTTCCAAATCTTCCATCGCTTTCTTTAAATCAGTCACCTGCCCTGAAAGCTGGTCGTGACGTTCTTTCGTTTGTCCGTATTCATTTAACACCTCTTCGTCAATTCCACCAATCAAGGTGAGAGTGTACTTCAACTTTTGAACCTCCGCCAACAAATGCTCGAGTTGCTGTACTGGCAGCGGCTCAATACCACGTTCGATAATCGATTCAATCGAAACACGCAACTCTTGAAACAGTTCGTGTTGTAAATCTTCTTGTTTTGTTTCCAGCTTTGCACGAGTGACCTGTTGTTCATTCCGTTGAGTAACCAGTGAGTTTACCACTTCTTGCTGTTTTTGCATGGTATCTTGTAATGCAAAAATACGTTGCTTCTTTTTCTCTTCTTCGTCGTTGAACTGTTCAATCTCTTTTTCTACGTGTTTCAACTCTTTTTCAAGTGATCCAATTTCGCCTTCAACAGAGTTCTTCTGTGAGGCTATATCTTTCATAACAGCACCAAACTGTTCCGGACTCATAGTCTCGCGCGCCAGTTCTTGTTCAAGACCGGCAAGCTCTTCATCAACAACGTGTTTTTGGTCGAGCAACAACTCTGTTTTGTTTTCTCCGACGTGAACCTCAGCCTGGAGCTGTCGCCATCGCTCTTCTTTTGCAACAAGCACCTCTTCAACTTCACTCAAGGCATTCTGCTTGGCAGCAATTTTTTGTTCGCACTCTTCTGACTCGCGCGCGACCGTATATGTTGGATCCGCATTCGCAAAACTAAGGCCATTCTCTTTCATTCGCCTGTGTCCGCCTTTCACAGCTCCGGTTGTTTCAAATAAGTCGCCATCCAACGTCACCATGCGCACTCGGCCGATACCGATCCTCTCTGCAGTTGGAAAATCTTCCACAACCAAGGTACTGCCAAAGACATAAGAAAAGACGCCGGCAAATTGCGACTCAAAACGAACCAGATCGTATGCAAGGCCACACACACCCTTCTCACGAGTCAGATCGCGGACATAGGCCGGAACGTCGGAACTACGAATCTTCGTCAACGGCAAAAAGGTGGCTACACCAAACCGCTCTCTTCGTAAGTACTCAACAGATCGCTTGGCTGCATCCACATCATCTACCACAATAGAAGCAAGTCGGCTCCCAGCTGCCACGTCCAATGCAACTTGGTATTTTTTCTCAACGTCGCCTAACTGAGCAACAACTCCCTCAATTCCACCGATATCTTCTCTTGCCTCGAGCACTGCCTGTACTGCCTGGAAACCTGTGACGTGGAATGTAGTAAGTTCGCTGCGCAACCGGACCAAACCCGTCTCAAGTGCGCCAATCTCACCCTTGAGTGCGGTTTTTTCTAAAGATAACTCCTCAATCTCCTGACGCATTATTCCGGTTACAGCGCCGCCATCTTTTTGCTTCCGTTGTAAGTCTGTAATCGTCGTTGCAAGTTCAGCTTGTTGTTCGCACAGTTTTTCAATCTTTGACTCCAACCAGCCAATTTGATGCTGGCCGGATTTGCTGTACTCTGTTTGCAAACGACCTCCGAGCACAGCGCGTTCCCGTTCCAACCCGTTCTTTTTCGATACCAGCTCTTGATATTTTTCTTGCAACTCTCTAAAAGCATCATGTCGAGAGGCGCCGCGCGCCAAGGTGGCGAGTTCTTCCTGGGTTGTCTGCAACCCAGTTTGTGCATGTTGTAACTCCGTATCAATCCGTTGCAACTCTGTTTCAACTGTATCAATGGTACTCTGATGGTGGTGCCACAAACTTGAGTAATACTGATCTTGTTTTTCTCTCAGTACCACTTCCACTTCTTTTCGTTGTTCAAGTTTCTTTACCTGACGCGACAAACTCTTCAATCGTGGCGTGATTTCATTCAACAAAACATCGGCTTGTTCAATATGTTCTTTGGTTCGTGCCAACCGCAAACCGGCCTGGTGACGTTTAATTTGAAATTCTTTAATGCCGGCCGCCTCGTCAAAAAAATCTTTGCGCTCTTCATTCGATTGCAGCAACAACTTGTCAATCATGCCCTGACCGATCACAGCATACGACCCCTGTCCGAACTGGGCCTTGGCGAGAAGCAACTGTAAATCCAGCAACCGCACCGGATTTTCGTTGATAACATATTCACTCTCTCCTGACCGATACAACCGGCGGCCAATCACCAAATGGTCATACTCAACATCTGCACGATGGTCCTTGTTGTCCAAAGTCATCAATACTGCGGCCATGCTCATCTGACCCTTTCCCACTGACCCGGAGAAGATAATATCCTCGCTCTTCTTGCCGCGAAGCTGCTTGAGGCTCTGCTCTCCCATGGCCCAGCGAATGGCATCAGCCACATTGCTTTTTCCGCTGCCATTTGGTCCAATAACTACAGTAATACTGTGCCGACCCTCTTTGGGCGGGAGAAATTCCAACAAGGTCTTCTCTGCAAAAGACTTAAATCCATTGATTTCGATCGACTGGAGGTACATGAAGAAAGCCTAGAAAGTTTCATCAGTATACCACCCTTGACAGGGGCCAACAAGTAGGTTATAGTATCGGGCTTTATGTTTACCCATACAGCAAAACAGATCCACAACGTCATCCTCGCCAGCCAGCGAGTGCTTCTGATTCCCCACCAAAAACCTGACGGCGATGCTCTGGGTGCAGCAACCGCATTTGCCGAGTGGCTCGAGTCACTGGGCAAGGAGTATACCATTTTTTGCGCTACTGACTTTTCCACCCGTCTGAGGTATCTTCCACATACAGATAAGTTATCTTCAGATACCCGCGTTTGGCAAAAGCCGATAGATGCCATTGTCGTCTTTGACTCAGGCGATCTGGTGTATGCGGGTGTTGCGGAACATATTGCAAAGCTTTCTCACCGACCGCTGATTATTAATATTGACCACCATATTACGAACGAAAAATACGGTGACTACAACTTGCTCCTGACAGGCGCTTCATCTACGTCAGAAATTTTGTACCACTTCTTTACCATTACTCATGTGCCAATCAATATTTCAATGGCAACGAGTTTACTGACCGGTATTATTACTGACACTGATACATTTACGAATGCGGCAACCTCTGCTCGCGCAATTCATGCCGCAGGAGAGCTCATCGCAGTCGGCGGAAATTTTGATGTGATTAAAACCCATATCTACAAAAGCACACCGCTTCGTGCATTTGAACTCTGGGGCCGTATTTTTTCTCGACTTTCCAAACATGAAAAACTCAACCTCGTGTACACATATCTGACCCATAAAGATCTTATCGAGTTCGGTCTCACAGAAAGCGATGTGGAGGGCATGACCAACTTTTTAAACTCAATCAGTGACGGCCATGCAGGCATGATTCTCAAAGAACTGCCGGATGGAAAGGTAAAAGGAAGTTTCCGCACCACACGCGATGACGTTGATGTTGCAAAGATGGCAAAACACTTTGGCGGCGGTGGCCACAAAAAGGCGGCAGGATTCACAATTGAAAAGCCGATTCACGAGGCGATTGAACATGTCCTTGCTGAGTTGGAAAAACTATTTCCTCACGGGAACATGCTGGAACCGGTGCTGGCAGAGTAAGCATAAAAACGAAGACCCCCAGCGACGCGCTTGGCGACGGTGGGGGCAGATGGAGGGAGAAGAGGCCTTCACGACTAGGCGGTCCGGAACTTAACGGTCCAGGCGAACAGCCGGCTGACCCCAATCAGGAAGTGGTCGATCGTCTCTCGCCACGAACCCTCGTGATGGTGGCAGTAGATCGAGATCGTACGATCCGACTCGGAGAAGAGAACCCACGTGTCGTGTGGCGCGGGTTCCGCGCCACAGCCGATCGCGAAGCTCACGTAGTGGGCGGGGTCTTCCCGACGGACCGGATCGCCGGTCTCGATACCGCCGACAGTGAGCATGGCCTGCAGCATGGTGGCGATTGCTTCAGCCTGTCGCTCCGGAGCAGCCGCTGCCTCGAAGCGCCACACCAGGTTGAATCCCGTCAGCATCTCGGTCCCTGCGACCGGGTCGATGTACGCCATCAGCGTGGTTTCTTCAGATGTGCCCGACATCTTCCTTCCTCCTGTGTGTTGTGTCTCCTCGATACCTGTCCTACCACAAAAAATTGGGCCGGTCAACGGCTTGTATTCCCTATACGCCATTGTTATACTACCTATACTAAATATATTTCTTATGGCTATCGAAACAGTCACCTCTCAGTACCTCATCCCCACAGTTATCGAAAAAACTCACTACGGCGAGCGTGCGTACGACATCTACTCTCGTCTCCTGAAAGACCGCATTGTCTTTTTAGGCAGTGCGATTGACGACGGTGTGGCCAACACCATCATCGCCCAGTTGTTATTTTTGGAAAATCAAGATCCGGAGAAAGATATTAAAATATATATTAACTCACCGGGCGGATCAGTCACCTCTGGCATGGCAGTGTATGACACCATGCAGTACATCAAACCACCCGTATCTACTATCTGTATCGGCATGGCAGCGAGTATGGCCTCTGTCTTACTTGCGGCCGGAGAAAAAGGAAAACGTTTTTGCCTACCAAACAGTGAGGTTATGATTCACCAAGTGATGGGTGGTATGGAAGGACAGGCAAGCGATATTAAAATCCACGCTGAACGCATCTTAAAAATAAAAGAACGACTGAATAATATTCTCGCAAAGCACACCGGCCAAAAGCTGCAGACCGTTGAAAAAGACAGTGACAGAGATAACTTTATGACAGCAGACCAAGCTGTGGCTTATGGTTTGGTCGACAAGGTGATTCGCTAAAAACTCTGACACAAAAAACTCTCCCGCGCTCCAGGAGAGTTTTTTTGTCTTTATTAGCCAAGATCGTTATTGGCAGGTTTGAAAGTCAACTTCTACTGGCGCTCCTTCAGCACACTGTGTGAGGATGTCAAACAAGTTCTGCTGACCGGTAGTCTCTTGCTGAATCTGACAATACAGATCTGCTCTGGTGTTTCTGCATCCTTGTGTATTCTGTATGACTGTTCGCAGCGGAGGTACCAACTGCAACCCGGCATCGCGAGCTATCTGCTGGGTAACTTCACCACCTGATAGCCCCAAAAAGATACCATCAGTGGAGTTACTATGGATAATATTATCTACTATAAACGTATCAACCGATCGCTCCAACACTTTAATACCGTACTCATTTTCTGAAATAGTATTGTTCCTAAGTTCGCTCCGTTGAGCAGCATCAAGAACAATACCTGTGCTGTTCCCACTCAGTCTATTCTGTGTCACAACAGTATCAAGTGAACTGAGGAGGATGCCGGCTGAGGGGTGACTCGTAATCTGATTTCCCTCCATTCTGTTTCTTTCTCCGGCATACGAATAAATTCCATGTCGTCCGTTCGCTTGAATGGTATTCTGAGAGATCGTGTTTTGAGATCCGAGCACATACAGACCTGTCTCACGATTTCCTTCAACTCTGTTGTTTTGAATCGTATTTTCCTCAGTACCAATAAATATTCCATTCGTCTGATTCGACTGGACAACGTTGCCCAGAATCATAAGGTGTTGCGGTTCGGCACCTGAGGTCGCACCTTCAACACGTATGCCTTCCATGATATTATTACCGACTTGGTTGTTTGTAATTTGAATGTCTCGAGAACTGCGCACAAAGATACCGCTAGCGGTATTTCTTTCAATCACATTCTCGTTAATCGTGTTCGCCAATGCAGAGAACGCATAGATACCACTCCCACGATTGGCACTTATGGTGTTTAAAGAAAGAACATTATTTTCTGTTTCCGAATCGAGGCGGATCCCTGCGCGTGCGGATTCAGTGATTGTGTTGTATCGAACGCCGGCACTTCGAGAGCGCGTGATATAGATACCATTTCCCAGACTTTGTTGTATGGTATTTCCTGAAATCACCTGGCCCTCACCGGAAACGTATATCGAAGCGCCATACTCTGTTGCCTCGCCGCCAGCCACTATCGTATTCCCTGTCACTCTATTTTGAGTACCACCCACAGTGATCGGAAGCGTAATACCGTTAAAGGTACAGTTTTGAACCTCACTATTCGTTCCTCCCACCGATACGCCGATCGTTCTGTCTCCACCGCTGATGGTTACACCGTTGTTACATCGCAGAGTTGTGTTATCCCCAAGCCTAAAGCATGTCGCATATACACCCTCTCCTGCGGCGGGAATCTGAACGTTCTGTGTAACGACATACTCACCCTCTGGAAGACGATCAGGACTGCAACTTACAACTTCCACAGGAACGCGGGCTTGAAAACGCTGGCCGCCAGGCGTGGAGGTTGGTGTGCTCGTTGGACTGGGCGATGCCGGTGATCCACGCAGATCGCGAGTGATACTCTGCCTCACTTCTGCGGCAGGAGCCGGACAGAGCGAGTTGCAGACTTCGGTGGCAAAGGCCTGCCACTCTTGCTTGGTTTTACAATTTGCACTGGTCGCCACCTTACTTGGATCCAAATAGATATACCTTGCTCCGCCAACACAGGTAAACGACGCCTTTTTGTATTTTTTCGGGCTGCACGACTTTGTAACATTGATCTTTTTCAAACCACACTGCCCTGGTGTGAGTTGCTGTAGTGGGACAGTGGCAAACGCCAACCCACCTGCGGCCAATAGAGCAACGGTTGCGACCAAAAGTTTGGTATTTGTGGTGCTGGCAACCTGCGTCTTAGATTTTTTCTCAGACATAGAACGCCTGTTAAATAAAAAAAAATTATTCTTTAATCCATTGATTTACAACATTTTCAACATCACTTGTATCCACCACCAACACTCCCTGTTTTTCCATCCGCTTCTCCAACTCCTCTCTTTTTTGCTGAATTCCCGATCGCTCACCCTGTTTTGCTTGAGCAAGTTCCATATCACAAGCTTGAATCTCTTGCCAGAGTGCTTTTAGCTCCGGGTACTTCTGCGCAGCCGCTTCATATAAAACCGCAACAACCTTCTTATCAAGATGCGAGACCCGCACCAAAGAGGCTGCCTCGTCCATGGCATCGATCGCCTTATCCGGAAACGTCCGATACTTAATATTCTCACTCGTAAACTCTACGGCCTTACGCAGGGCTGCGTCTGTAAACTCAACCTTATGATACTCCTCAAACTTTTGTTTAATGCCCTGAAGAATATCGACCGTCTCTTGCTCACTCGGCTGATTTATCATGATAGGTTGAAACCGACGCTCAAGACCCGGATCGGTTTTAATATACTTTTCATACTCCATCCATGTCGTGGCACCGATCATCTGCAAATCACCACGGGCGAGCGCAGGTTTTAAAATATCAGAAAAATTAATCGCGCCCTCTGTTCCTTGCGACTGGATGATTGAGTGTATCTCGTCTATAAAAAGAATAATCGAGCGATGCGAGTTTTCAATTTCCTTCACCAGTCGCTTTGCACGTTGTTCAAACTCCCCCCGATATTTTGTTCCTGACATGAGTCCGCTGATATCCAACGCGAGAACTCGTTTATTCTGCAAGGTCTCGGGGATTTCTCCCGAGATAATCCGTTGGGCCAGCGCTTCGACGATCGCGGTCTTGCCTACTCCCGGCGGACCAATCAAGAGCGCATTATTTTTTTCTCGACGCGCCAACACTTGCGCCAAACGAATGATCTCGTCATGACGACCAATGACCGGATCAATCTGTCCGAGTTGCGCAAGCCGCGTAAAATCTGTTGCGTAAGAGTCAAGATGCGGCGTGCTCCCTGATTTTGCTGCACGTGTACGGTCTGCCAGTGCAGAGAAAGACCATTGCGGTTTTTTAATGGTGATAAACTGGTATACTGCAAAACCAACCAACACAAAAATCGCAACTTGGATGTAGTCAGGATTCAAAAAAGATGCAACATCAGGCATATTATGCCTAATATATCACATTTTGCTTTTCAAGTCATTCTTTATGTATAAAAATAAAAAAGTCCCCCGCTGAGCGAGGGATCTTTTTTTGGTCATGTATATAGCTTTGTGGGCTATATCTGTATCCAAGAAGGTGAACACTTGGACAAAAGTAAGCCGTAGCCGACTTGAGCCGAGAGCTCACCCCCATGCTTGTCGTGGATACAGGTCAGAAGGGTGTCCCTCTGATCTATATCCATTTTTGCAGCCCACTTGATCCAGAGTATGTGTGGTATGTCGGATCGTGTAGTATCTCAGATGCCGCATCAGTGACTTGGTACTCTGGACTGTAGGATATCCGTAGGCTTTCGCATGGTTCGTTCGATTTTTACGAACTGGATATAATAACACATATTGCCGACTTTGTCAAGCGTGAGGTGTGGGTAAAGATAAAAATTTGGCTAAAATAAGCAAAATACCGGCTGTTGCCGGTATGTGCTGTGCAAATAAATTTTGGGCATTTAGCTGGGCTACTCCACTACCACAGGTTCTAATGCCGGAGGCTCACCAGGAGTCGGCTCAGCAGAACTATCAGGAGCCGGGGCAGGACATTCTGTTCCTTCAGGACACTCGACCGGCTCGGGATTCAGCTCCTCCGGAGTCGCACCAACCAGACAGATCTCTGGCAAGGGCCGATAGTGACTTTCAAATGTCCTATCCTCCTTTGTTCCATCTGACAACGTCCGGGTGTAGACAAACGAGGCATCAGCACCACGATAGGCGTGCTGGCATTTCTTTTCACCGGGCGCAAGTTTGTCTGTCTTAATGATCTTTGTTTCTCCATGAGGAATCCAACGGCTCACAACCGGTGCGGTGTATGATCCGCTTCGCCCGTCGCTCGTCCCCCATAGTGTAAACGATAGTTCTTGTGTATCAAAATCAACAGCGGTTTGAACTAACACATAATTACCTGTGTCATTTTTAAACCGAAAATCCGGAGCCGGCTCATAGATGGTTGCATCAGTCCCCGGCAACCCATTTTCCAAGTCGTTGTAATATGGAACAACCAACGAGTGATTGCGTCGTTCTGTAATGGGCATCCCGCTATTCATTGCCATACGGAAAAGCGTTGTTCCGATCTGACACAGCCCTCCACCGATTTCGGGTTTAATCTCATCACCTTTAATCACCAACTCCGGTAAGTACCCGGCCTCTGCCGTATACGGCTGAGTATATTGGATCGCTGAAAACTCTTCTCCGGGTTTAATCAATACACCATTTAACTTCTTAACTGCATTCCGAATATTTTTAATTCGGTTTGCAGGGCTTCCTTTATAAACGGAAAACCCTGTACCGAGTGGCTCTGTAATTCCCAGGTTATTCACCTCACCGGTTTTAACGTTTGGCTCAACTTGTTGCGTCACTAAGGAGACCTCAGCTGCGATCCCATCGTCGTGCCACGTCCGTTGCAGCAGTGCCTGGTTCACGGCATCAAACG
>MFQB01000046.1:17428-17631 GCA_001784275.1 Candidatus Magasanikbacteria bacterium RIFCSPHIGHO2_02_FULL_47_14 | reverse complement strand
TTTTCATTACAAATACCACAAAGTGTTACCGATGTACCCGTCTAGTACACCCTATTGACAAACAAGACAAAAGTGTTTATTATTACGGGTTCTCTGTATGGGAATGTTCTTTTTATATATGAGCGATTATATGTGAACTTGAGCAATAAGAGTGTTGCGCAGGTAAGTTGAGCACTTTTATTGTTCAAGTTCACAATGGCGGG
>MFQB01000046.1:16934-17351 GCA_001784275.1 Candidatus Magasanikbacteria bacterium RIFCSPHIGHO2_02_FULL_47_14 | reverse complement strand
TCTCAAGAACCTGCACTGGGTGTGGGGGTCCGCGATCGGACCCCTGGTGCAGGCATTCTACACCTGGGAGGAAGGGCACGGTTCGGAGCTTCGGCTCTACAACACCGAGCGACTGGAACGCGTCGCGGTGGGCAAGATGAAGGGCGGGCTGGGCACGGCCGGGAACAACCGGTGGAGCTGGGTCTACAGCGGCGAGCTGGACTGGGACCGGATCGAGCGCATGGCGCGACGTCCGGGCCAGGATCAGCGCGCCGTCAAGCCGACTGCCAACCGGGCGGTCGTGCTCCGCCGGCCCGAGCGTGGCGAGCACGAGTTCGAGCCGCAGCGTGCGCAATCGGCCCACGGCGGTTCCGTCGGCCAGCACCGGCCCTTCGAGCCTGACGAGAGCCGTCGCAGTGACGGGGTCGTGACGCCGGT
>MFQB01000046.1:16521-16881 GCA_001784275.1 Candidatus Magasanikbacteria bacterium RIFCSPHIGHO2_02_FULL_47_14 | reverse complement strand
GCCCGGCACTCGCCGGCTCTGATCCTGCATCAGCAGGCCATCCAAAGTCGCTCGTATCGCGGCGGTCCACTATCACCTCACAAGGGTCGATATGCTGGGCCGCCGCAGACTTCACCTTCCAAGAAGGATAACCTTGACAAAAACAAAAAAATCGTATATGCTCGGCCCGAAAGAAGGGTCTTTTTTATTTCCGCCATCAGGCGGGTTTGTTCTTTACATGAGAATCGTATAAGTCTGTGGACGTGGTTTTTGAGATAATAAAGAGGGGCTTAGAAATCACGTCCACAGAGGACCAACCAGATCCGGTCGCCTGAGGTGACCGGCACACACGGGAGAGGAGGCCTACGGGGAAAAGCGATG
>MFQB01000046.1:0-16450 GCA_001784275.1 Candidatus Magasanikbacteria bacterium RIFCSPHIGHO2_02_FULL_47_14 | reverse complement strand
GATCCTGACGTTCACCTTGCACTACGGCTACGGCGTGTTCGAAGGGATCCGGTTCCGCAAGGGGCCGGTCCGCGAGGACCACCACATCTTCCGGCTGAACGACCATCTCGCGCGGCTCTTCGAGAGCGCGCGCATCCTCGGGATCGAAATCCCGTACACCCCCGATGACATCAAGCGGGCGTGCCTCGACGTCATCAACGCGGAGAACCTGCTGGACGGTGGTTACATTCGGCCGATCGTTTTCGTCGGGGACGGAGACATGGGACTCGGCGCATTCAGCAATCCGCTGCAGGTCGCAGTCATCGCGTGGCCCTGGGGCAAGTACCTCGGCGACGGGACCGGCGCTCGGCTCGGGCTCGAGCCCGAGCTCTTCCGGCCCACCCTGCCCGGTGAGCTGCGCAAGGCCAAGCGCGTCGGGGGCTACGACATCAGCACCATGGTCAAGCGCCGCGCCAAGGCGCGTGGCTACGACGACGCTGTGATGTTCGACCAGAACTGGCACGTGGCCGAGTGCTCGGGGATGAACATCGGCTGGACGAGGGGCCGCGCGATCTTCATGCCGTCCGGGGAAGCGAACATCCTCGAGGGCAAGACCAGGGACTCGGTCATCGCCATCGCGCAGAGGGCGGGATACGAGGTGCGCGAGGGACTCTACCACATGGACCACCTTCGTGGCGCGGAAGAGGTCTTCGTGATGGGGACTGCGGCCGAGGTCACGCCGGTGGTAGAGCTCGATGGCATGCTCGTCGGCGACGGGAGGCCTGGCCCGATCACACAGGATCTCGCCCGGCGCTTCTTCGCGATCGCGGGCGGCGGTGCCGAGGGTGAGAAGTGGGATCACCCGGAGTGGCGGTACACGTTCCGCTTCGCGGACGCCACCGGCGGGATGTGATCCACGGACGACGGCCGATGCACAGTCAGGTCTCTCAACGATTCTCTCCGCGGGGCGGCGAGTCGGCTGGCCGAAAGGCAAGCGCGTGCTCGTTCGCCCCGCGATCGTCTCTCTTTTATATTCAACACAACAAAAAATTTTTACAGAAATTTTTCACTGTGTTGAGCGTGAAAAAAGATCACAAACAGATTGTCCACACCACTTTGCTTGCAATCTCTTTTGTCTGCTGTTATAGTCATGACTGTCAAAAATAAAAATAACTACATATATATGGGGAATCCTCGATTTAGTCACGTCAAAAAAGCATTACTTACACATATCCAGTCTGTTTTTGACGAGGCGGAAGAGTTGCTTGCCATGCAACATCAGGAAAAGTACACATTACTCGAAGATGCATTTGAAAATGCAACCGATGTCGACGAACTCCGTGTCGCATTTGAACAGTGGTATTCTGACCATGCCGAAGATTTACAACTTGAACACGAAGTTGGTGAGTTGTGGGAAGCAGCGGTTGGTATGATTGAAGATGCAGACAAGGAAGGTGATGAAGACGACGAAGATGAAGACGAAGACGAAGATGACAAAAAGGGGGATGAATACGAAGAACACCATGCAAAAGAGGATGATGACGATTATGGCGCTGACCCCCGCGAACGTTAGAGAAAATTTGGCTAAAATAAGGGAAACACACATGGATTGCATGTGTGTTTTTCGTATGGTATAGTTGGGCAATCACTCTTTTTTATATGCTTCAGACCCCCACACTAACACAGTATCTACTCCGCCATCTTTCTGCACACCCGGATCAAAAAGGTTTGACTATGATCATGTCAGACATTGCGGTCATTGGGAAAGCCCTATCACGAGAGATCAATCGCGCTGGCCTTATTAATATCTTCGGTTTGGTTGGCATGACAAACATTCAAGGAGAACAAGTGCACAAACTTGACCAGATTGCGAATCAGTTAACCAAAGATTACTTGCGACAGACGGGACACTTCTCTGCACTTTCGTCTGAAGAAGAAGATGGGGTGGTTGACATGGGTGAGTATGGCAAAGATGCGCGTTACGTTATTGCCTTTGATCCGTTGGACGGTTCCAGCAACATTGATGTGAATGTGAGCATTGGCACAATTTTTTCTGTGCATACACGTCGTGACGATGTAGAGCGCACCGACGAAAAACAATTTTTTCAAACAGGCAGAAGCCAGGTGTTGGCAGGGTATATATTGTATGGTTCCAGCACGGTGTTAGTGTTTAGTTTTGGAGATGGGGTACATGAATTTACATTAGACCAGGGACTTGGTGAATTTTTGCTCTCAACAGAACGCATTCAGATGCCGGAAAAGTGTCCATACTATAGTGTGAATGAGGGAAATTATGACTACTTTCCTCAAAGAGACCGGGCCTTTATCGATTATTTAAAAGCAGAGAATAAATGTGACCTGCGATACATCGGGTCAGCCGTTGCTGATTTCCATCGTACCCTTAAAAAGGGTGGTGTGTTTATGTATCCTGCCATAGACAAAGACGGAACAGGTCACTACAAAGGAAAATATCGCCTGAACTTTGAAAATAAACCTATGGCATTTTTGGCAGAACAAGCGGGGGCTGTTGTCTTGGATGGTGAAAGGAATATTTTGGATATCGAACCAACAGCGTTACACCAACGCGCTGCCTTTGTTATGGGGAGTAAGGCGATGATTAATCACTACCTCACTTCGTAACTCGAATATATGTCACAAAAATATTACGTTGACCTTCCGTCTGCAGACGCAGTAAAAATTTTGGTAGCCCAGGTGTGTTCTGTTGATAATGACTCGGTCGTGAGTGTCTCAAACGTAGAGCAACTCGTGAACGAACTAATCTATACTCTGCAGTTTAATGCCACGACAAGTGAAGACCTTGAGGTAAAACAAGCGGCGATGTACTGGATCAATGAAATCGCACGTGCGCTGGATGTCCGGCCAAGTTCAAACTGTGATTTTTATGATCAAAAGGCACAAGGTGAACATCAATTTTTTACAGTGCCTGCCATCAATAGCCGCATGATGACATTTCATACAGTGCGCGCTGCGGTGCGAGCCGCTGAGACACTGGGCCTTCCCCATATTATCTTTGAGTTGGCACTGAGTGAAGTTGGCTACACGGCTCAACAAAAAGATGAATATGTCGCCCTTGTCAAAGCAGCATATATTTCTTTAGGTTTGTCGAACCGAGAAATCTATTTGCAGGCAGACCACTATCAGCTCGATCCAAAAAAATATGCTGCGGATTCCACCAAAGAAGTACAGCGCCTGAAAGACGCTATTACCAAAGCAATAGAAAACGAGGTGTATAACATAGATATTGATGCCTCAAAGTTTGAGACCGCAGACCCCACAAAAACAGATCGTGAGAACCAGTCAGAAAACGCCCATCTCACAGCAGAGCTCTTTCATTTTATTCGCGAATACGAAAGAGCGCACTCATTGCCTTGCACCGTTAGCATTGGCGGCGAAGTGGGAGAGGTGGGTGGAGAAAATACCAAGTTTCCGCAAGTGAATGCCTATCTCGAGCTGTTACACGAGCACGCACGCGAGTTGGGGAGTGGCGGTGCGAAAGGTTTGTCCAAGGTAAGTATCAACGTGGGTTCTGCACATGGCGGATTCCGCGGGCCGGACGGGAAACCTTTGGAGAGTGTACCGCTCGACTTCACCGCGCATCACGACGTTTTTATGAAGGGCGTTGATCCTACTAACTCCGGGAAGCATGTTCTCTCTGTACAACATGGAGCCTCTACGCTGCCAAAACAATATTTTGCTTTGTTTCCGGCAATGCACGTTGCGGAAATTCACCTGGCAACCGGGTTCCAGGACGTAGTATGGGATATTATCGAAGCGAATGACAAAGACTTGTTCCAGAAGATGAAGAATTTGGTTTTGGAAAAGTATGGAGACAAGGTTGCCTCGTACGAGACAGAGGCTGTCGGGTTGGTAAAAGAACGAAAGAATATCACACAATATGTGAAACGCGATTTGCTATTGTCGCCGGCGGTTCCACGTATTGAGGAGGCGTTAGAAAGAGAGTTCAGCACTATTTTTAACTCACTGTATCGAGTACTTCAACCCAAGGCAGGACAGGTCGATGCAGGAGACAGGGCGGATTAATATGCCGCTCAGAGTTGCTATCAACGGATTTGGAAGAATCGGAAGAATTTTAGCGCGGATCGCATGGGACAATCCGCATTTTGAAGTTGTTGCGATTAATAGTCGATCAGAGGCGGATATCTACGCTCATCTGTTAAAGTATGACTCGATCTATGGACCATGGGAGCACGAGGTATCCTATCGAGACAACAGCGCCTTGATCATTGACGGAAAAGAAGTGCCACTCCATCACGAAGATGAGGTCGAAAAAGCTCCGTGGTCAGGATATGATGTCGACGTGGTTATAGAGTCGACAGGTGTCTTTCGTGACCGAGAGACCAGCGAAAAACATATGGAGGCCGGAGCCAAGTACGTGGTTATTTCTGCCCCTGCAAAAGACGAAGACATTACCATGATTTATGGGATCAATCATACCGCCTTTGATCCGCAGCGGCATCGAGTTATCTCAGCGGCATCTTGTACCACGACGTGTGCAGCTCCTGTTGTTCGCACGCTGCATGACACATTTGGTTTAGCGCATGGATATATCTCGACTGCACATGCCTATACGAACGATCAACACTTGGTGGATCACCCACATCGCAAGCATGACTTTCGCAGAAGTCGAGCCGCCAGTCTTTCCATTGTTCCCACAGAGACTGGCGCTGCTAAGACAATCGGGAAACTGATCCCGGAGTTGCGTGGAAAACTGGACGGTATTGCTTTGCGTGTCCCGGTAGAGATTGTATCTGTGGTGAATTTTGTCGGTGAGTTGCAACGGACTGCAACAGTGGAGGAAGTAAACAACTCTTTTAGAGAAGCTGCGCGTGAAAGATTCCCAAAAAGTTTAACTGTCTCTGAACTCCCGCTGGTTTCTGTAGACCACACCCGCACCTCTTTTGGCTCTGTCGTTGACGCCTTGTCAACGCAGGTGATTGATGGTACACTCGTGAGCATTCTTGCCTGGTACGACAACGAGTGGGGGTATGTGACTCAGTTGGCTTACCTTCTTGAGTATATGAGCGAGAAGATTAATGCATAACTATGAATCATGTTGTTCAGGACTATTACGATAAAAGTGAGGGAGAAGTTGCTTTGTCTTGGGAAGACGTAGAACAAGCGGCACACAATATTATCTGGAGAATGGAACGAGATGGTTTTACACCGGATATTATTATCTCAATCGCACGATCCGGTTTAATTCCGGCTGCGTTGATTTCGTATGCGGTTGGTAACAAAGAGTTGTATACGATCAAGATTGACTTTTCAAAGGTACAAAAAGAAGGGAAAGACCAGGAGTTGCGTCACAAGCCAAAAATTTCTCAAGAGTTGTCCAAGGATATCGAAGGGCTGAAGGTGCTCGTGGTGGATGAGATGGTGGTTTCCGGCTCCACCTTGAAGTTGGTCGGGGACTACTTGGAGATGAAACACCCGGCAGAAGTAAAATTTGTTGTGTTGTATAAACAACCATGGACACAGTTTGAACCGGATTATTTTGGAGAGGAGACACGCCAGTGGCCGATTTTTCCGTGGAAGCGACTGGTCAATAATAATAAATAGAATTTTGCATAACAAAAAACCGTCCCAAGCTCCTCCCTGATGCGACAAGTGTTTGTCGAGTCAGGGTGTCGCGGGACGGTTTTTGGTTTTGCGACACCTCTTGCGGCGAGTGGCCGGTTGCGGCGAATACGGCGTATCTCAGTACATCGGGTATGGCGCACGCGTGGGTACACATGCGACGGTCGGCCCGTTGTCGCCGAGGTCGATCGGATGACCCTCCAGTTCGCAGTTGCCAAACGGAGAGCACCGGAGCATCCGGCCCTCCTGCCGGCAGGTGTGCCGATCGAAGCCGTAGACCCGCCAGCTCCACTCCACGCCGAAGTCCTCATCTTCGAAGACGACGAAGGGGCGCATGGTGTAGCCTTTTTCCGCGCCTTCGCGGGCGTAGAGCTTGGCATCCCGCCACGACAGCAACCAGCCCGTGAGGAAGTACAAACAGAGGCATGCCATCCCGATGGAGATCCACCGGAGAGTTGGCGTCTTTTCCTTTTTGGCGCTGCCTCCGTGGCCATCCCCGTGGCCTCCGCCGTGGCCACCCCCGTGTCCTTTGCTCGGGGCGGGTTTGGGTGCTGCGGGCTTGGTGGTAACCACGATTCCGAAGACCGAGATCAGCAGAACGATCCCGAGCAGGATCAGCTTGAACACGATCCCCGGCACACTCTCGACCAGGGTGATCGCGCAGAGGATCAAAATGAAGACCCCGAACATAGTAGACCCCGTAATCCGAAGAGGTTGTTTTCAAGGAACGCAAAACAGCATAGTATAGCATAAAAAAAGGCTTTTGTCAATGGCATTGGCAGTTTTTCCACAGGTATTGTCGAAGAAAAGTTGACAAATATTAAGATAAAAAATATACTGGAGATTACCGTATAAATTTATCTAAATTAAGGCAATTTTTAGCTAAGTCGCCTCCGCATATCATGGATATATCTCTTCTTAAAAAAATAGGATTTTCTGACAAAACAGCCAAGGTTTACCTGAGCCTTCTTCAGTTAGGGCCCAGTTCAGTGCGCGAACTGGCCCAGGCTGTAGGCTTTAATCGGGGTACAACCTATGATGCATTGAAGTGGCTTGAAGAAGAGGAGATTGTAAGCTTCTATAAAAAAGAGTTAAAGCAGCACTTTGTGGCTGAACCACCGGAAAAGCTTTTTAGTCTTCTGCACCGGCGCGAAGAAGAACTGGGCCGGGTTGATAAGGAGCTTGAGAGAAGTATTCCCGAACTTGAGGCGTTATATCATAGCGGCGAAGGCAGACCCGTGGCACGCTATGTAGATAAAGAAGAGCTACATGAAATTTTAGAAGACGTTTTGGCTGTGTGCGAACAAACAGAAGAAAAAATGTATCGCATTTACTCGGCAGAAGGCTTGCGTCCGTATCTGTATGAACACTTCTCAACATTTTCTGACGTCAGAGTGAGCAAAGGAGTCGCAGTGCAAGTTATTGCGATTGGCAAGGGCGGTGAGTTCCGTGGGCTTGATGAGAGAAAGTGGCTTCCGGTCACAGACGACATACAGGATGAACCAACATATATCATGATATATCCCGGGAAGACAGCGTATATTTCGTTGAATACCAAAAAAGAACCTGTGGGTGTTGTGATTGAAAACCAAGGCGTGTATGCCACACAAAAAAGAATTTTTGATGAACTGTGGCGAACCTTGTAAATATGTTTATCGTTGACTTTGACGACACATTATTTGATACGCAAGCGTTAAAGCAAGCACGCTTGGAGGCGGTGCAACAGCTTGGCGTATCTGAGGAGGAGTACTGGGAGAGCTATCGCGAGGCCAGAAATAGTCACGATGGTTTGTTTACCTATTCAGACGAACGTCATGCTGAAGTCCTGGGGGCACGTGGCTATAGTCGCGACGAAGTTTTGTTTCAACTGAAAACGACGACCGGCGACATGCTTCCTGATTTTTTGTTCCCTGATACGATTCCTTTTTTACAGGATTTGAAAAAATACCAGCAGCCAATGATTCTTTTGAGCCTTGGTAATCCGGGATTTCAGAAGTTAAAAACAGAAGGTGCAGGAGTTAACCCATATTTTGATCAGATATATATGGTGCATGACACCAAACGCCATGTTCTGGAGCAGTTGTTTGCACGAAACGATGTAGACAACACGGTCTGGTTTATTAACGACAAAGTTGCTGAAACCAAAGACCTGGCGCAAGAGTTTCCCGGCCTGAAACCAATACTGAAAAAATCTGATCGGTCGAGTGATGAAGAATATCGACAAAGCGGCTTTCCATTTTTTGAAACGTTGAAGCAAGTCGGTGAGTATTTACAGCTACATATCCCACCTTATGAATCTCGCTAGTTTTCCTCGCATCGGTGTGGTTATTCTCGCTGCTGGAAAAGGGACGCGTATGCAAAGCGCTATCCCCAAAGTTATGCACGAACTTGGTGGGAAGCCACTCATTGATCACCTTGTATCTCATGTTGAAGCGGCACACGTTTGTGAAAAACCTGTCGTCGTAGTTGCCGCAGACTCGAATGCGGTCCAGGAGTATCTCGGTGAACGTGTCGTGTACGTAGTGCAAGAACACCAACGTGGTACAGGTGACGCAGTTCGTGTAACAGAATCAGCGCTTCGGGGTGCAGCGGACCACGTTGTTGTATTGTATGGTGATATGCCCTTTTTGTCGGCCGAGTCCATTCGAAAGCTGACGGACACGCATACCCAGGAGAGGAACACGCTTACGTTTATGACAGCTACAACTCCGGACTTTGACGATTGGCGATCTGTGTTTTATGCGTTTGGCCGAGTGGTTCGGGGCGCTTCTCAAAACGTCAAACGAGTAGTCGAATTAAAAGATGCAACTGAAACAGAAAAAACTATTCGTGAAGTGTGTACCTGCTATTTTTGTTTTGATGCAGAGTGGCTGTGGAGTCACCTCCGGTTGTTATCGAACAGTAATGCACAAGGGGAGTATTACTTGGTAGATTTGGTGCAGATGGCGATAGATGAAGGAGAGCGAGTTGGAACCGTCGATGTCCCGCTACAAGAAGCGGTCGGCATCAACTCAAAACAAGACTTTGACGCAGTATTTCATTCATTAGAAGTTCACTATGAAGATTAAAGCGGTTATTTTTGACATGGACGGAGTGTTGATCGACAGCGAGCCTTTATGGCGGCGGGCCGAACTTGAGGTGTATTCTTCTTTGGGCATGCCTGTTACCGACGCAATGCTCCGCAAGACAACCGGGTTGCGCGTGGATGATGTTGTCGCATATTGGCTAAAGGAGTTTCCACCAAAAGTACAGATTTCAGTTGACGAGTGTACCAACAAGATTGTGGAGGGAGTGATACAGCTTATCTTAAAAGAGGGAGTTGGGGCTCCTGGTGTGCAACATACACTTAATATTGTCCACCAACGCGGGTATCAAACCGCAATTGCCTCATCCTCGTATGAATCGGTTATTCACGCGGTCTTGAGCCGCTTGGGAATACAAGACCAGATTGATCTGACGTATTCTGCAGAACACGAAGAATATGGCAAACCGCATCCCGGAGTTTATATTACAACTGCAAAAAAGTTAGGTGTTGATCCGACTGAATGTGTCGCAATTGAGGACTCGAAATTTGGTGTGTTGGCTGCGAAGGCTGCACGCATGGCATGTATTGCTGTGCCAAGTGACGGTCAGGAAGCTGCAAAAGAAATGAAGATTGCCGATTGTGTACTCCAGTCCCTCGAAGATATTTCAGAGCAAACATTCGACTCCCTTACTTTTTAACTTTTGAATATGTGCGGAATTATTGGATATATTGGGGAAAAACAAGCTGCTCCGATTTTATTACAAGGGCTTCGGAAATTGGAATATCGTGGCTATGACAGCGCAGGGATTGTTGTCTGTAACCCCGCCAACCCCGAGACTCAGGTGACGCGATTCCGCTCTGTCGGGAAGATAGACACTTTGGAAAATAAAGTTCGCGGGCAGGAGATTGTCGGAACTATGGGCATCGCGCATACGCGGTGGGCAACACATGGTGGCGTCACCGAAGAGAACGCACATCCGCATCACGATCAGTCGGGAAAAATTTTTATTGTTCACAACGGTATCATCGAAAACTACCGCGAGATTAAAGAAGTGCTTGGAAACGGCCATACCTATGTTTCCCAAACCGACTCAGAGATTTTGGCCCACTTGATTGGTGTTCACTATGAACAGATGAAGAAAGAAGGCAGCTGTAGTGACCTACGACGCGCGGTAGAACATGCGCTGCATCATGTCCGTGGAACCTATGGGTTGGTGGTGATGCACACAGATTATCCTGACTGTTTGGTTGCGGCACGCATGGGGAGTCCTCTGGTTATCGGAGTGGCTGATGGCGAACAATACATTGCGAGTGACCCGACACCCATGTTGGCGCATACCAAAAAGATGGTCTTTTTGGACGACGGTGAGATCGCGGAAGTGACACGCGACAGTGTGCAAACATTTACATTGTTGGATGACCGCGTCGTTAAATGTGTGGAAGAGGTGGAGTGGGATGAGGCCGCTGCACAGAAACAAGGTTTTCCGCACTTTATGATAAAGGAGATTTTTGACCAGCCGGTTGTCTTTGAAGACGCCATCCGCGGACGGTATGATTTGAAAGAAGGAACAGCATTTTTGGGCGGTTTGAATATGACAAACGACGAGATGCGTCGAGTGAAGCGTGTTATCTTGATCGCCTGTGGCACTGCTTCGTACGCAGCGCTCGTGGGGAAGTATGCATTTGAGCGCCTTGCCGGCATTCCGACCGAGGTGGATGTCGCAAGTGAGTTTCGGTATCGAGATCCGATTGTTGATGACACAACGCTGGTCTTTGGTATTTCTCAGTCAGGCGAAACTGCTGATACGATCGCCGCGCTGCGTGAGGCCAAGCGAAAGGGCGCCTTTGTACGAGGGATTGTGAATGTCGTCGGTTCCACCATTGCGAGAGAAACCGACGGTGGCACATATATTCACGCCGGTCCTGAGCTCGCGGTGGCTTCTACAAAAGCATATAGCAACATGATTGCAATCTTGCTGCTCTATGCATTACAGTTCGGCCGTCTCAAACGGGTGAGCATCGCAACAGGGCAACGGCTTCTTGCAGCGCTTCGAGAGATTCCTGCTAAGATGCGGCTGACACTCGAACGGGCAGAAGAGATTCAGGCAGTTGCAGAAAAGTATGCAGCATACAAGCATTTCTTTTTTCTTGGGAGAGGTATCAACTACCCGGTTGCGCTTGAGGGATCGCTTAAGTTGAAGGAAATATCTTATATTCACTCCGAGGCTTATCCGGGAGGGGAGATGAAACATGGACCTATTGCTCTCTTATCTCCCGACTTTCCAGTATTTGCGATTATGACGAAGAATCAACTCTATGATAAGATGAGAAACAATATCGAAGAGACAAAAGCACGCGGGGCACAGGTTATTTTGCTGGCAACAGATGGTGACGACCATGCTCGTGAGTTATCTGACGACGTTTTGTATGTCCCCGAGACGATGGAGTTGTTACAACCACTTTTAAATACTATCCCGTTGCAGTTGTTTGCATACTACATTGCGGCTGCTCTTGGGCGAGATGTCGATCGTCCACGCAACCTTGCAAAGAGTGTCACGGTTGAGTAAAGTTTCTATGGAAAAGAAAAAAGTTGTTGTCTTTGGAGGAGGAAATGGGACAGCCTCCACCCTTGCAGCGTTAAAAAAATATACGGATGTATTTGATATTGCAGCAGTCGTCTCAATGAGCGATTCCGGAGGTTCTTCCGGGCGGCTGCGCCAGGAGTTTCACACACTTCCGCCAGGGGATGTCATGCGTGCGATTTTGGCCCTATCTCCATTCGAGTACGACGGTTTTTTGAAAGAAATTTTTTACAAAAAAAGATTCGATGATCTCGGCAATCTCAGCGGTCACAATCTCGGCAACTTGTTTTTGATTCTCGCTCAACAGTATTCTGGTTCGTATATTTCTGCGATTCGTGCCTTGGAACAAGCAGTCGGTGCACGTGGCCAGGTGTTTCCGGCAACACTGGAACAAACCGATCTTGTTGGGGAACTTTCAGCCGGTGAAATTATTGTTGGAGAGCATGCATTAGATCGTCCTGACTACGATCGTTCACTCCGTGTTGCGCGAGTTTGGCTCCAGCCAAAGAGTGCATTGGCGTATCCAGCGGCGATGCGGGTTGTTGAGACGGCCGACGTGTTGTTATTTGGCCCAGGAAGTTTGTACTGCAGCGTTATCGCTTCTCTACTCCCAGTTGGAATTTTTGACGCGATTAAAAGGTCAAAAGCTCGGCTTGTATATCTTGCTGGTAATAAATACGAAACAACAGGAGAAACAGGGCCAACGATACTGAGTGAGTTTGTAAAAGAACTTGAAAGATACTTACCACGAAAGCTCGATACTATTATATTTAATCAGTTCCAGCCCACAGAGCAGCAAAAGGAATATCACGACGATCAGAAACTAGAACAGGTGGTATTCGATAAAGAAAACTTAGCAGGGTATACTATCGTTGCGGAGGCTTTTGAACATGAAACCGGCGGTGTTGACTCTGAAAAATTAGGAAAGATATTGTTTACTCTTTTTGGTTAGGTTTCTATGGAGTTAAAAAAAACGGTTGAACAAAATAGTTACTCGGTTAAAATACAGGCTCTCGAAGGAGGCCAGGTGATGGGCTGGGCATTTTTGGTGGTAAACACAAGCGACCGTCACAAAGAACCGTGGGGCCTGCTTGAAAATGTGTACGTTGAGTTGGAGCACCGCGGACAAGGAGTGGGGAAAGCGCTGGTTCTTTCTGCTATTGAAGAAGCCAAATCTCGCGGGTGCTATAAACTGATATGCACGAGTCGAGACAGCAAACCAGAGGTTCACACAATGTATGAAAAACTTGGTTTTCAGAAGTGGGGAGTAGAGTTTCGAATGGACTTGGCCGAGTCGCCGTCGCTTCAGAGAGACTAGCATGTATCCTATGGATTTTTTATCAATTTTGACAACGCCTCCTTCCACTGATTATGAGTTGCTGGATTCAGGCGATGGAGAAAAGTTAGAGCGATACGGGACGTATTTTTTTCGTCGACCAGATCCGCAGGCGTTGTGGGACAAAAGACTAGATGAAAAAGAATGGGACAAGGCCCACTTTTCTTTTCGTCGTGACGGGAAGAAGGGGGATTGGGTTATAAAGTCTGGGGTGCCAGAGCGATGGCAAGTACATATTGGCGGGCTTGGATTTTGGATTCGACCAACGGCCTTTAAACACACCGGACTTTTCCCCGAACAGCTTCCAAATTGGGAGTGGATGTCAGAGCGGATCGCACATCGCAAGTCACAGAGCAGTGACCCGGTGAAAGTACTGAACCTGTTTGGGTATACTGGCGGTGCGACACTTGCTGCCGCACAGGCAGGCGCAGAGGTGGTACACGTTGACGGATCAAAAGTGGCTATTGGATGGGGAAAAGACAACGCTGCTCTCTCTGAACTGAAAGAAAAACCGATTCGCTGGCTACTCGACGACGCCCGTGCTTTTGTAACCAGAGAAATTCGACGCGGCAATAAATACGAAGGAGTTATTCTTGATCCGCCAGCCTTTGGCCATGGGCCAAAAAAAGAGCTTTGGAAAATTGAAGACCACCTCCCGGGGCTTCTGCGTGATTGTGTGAGCATACTTTCGGAGCAACCACTTTTTTTTCTGATAAACGGATATGCTTCAGGATACTCGGCGATTACCTATGAAAATAATATAAAGCCACTTCTTGAAAAGTACGGTGGAAGTTATGAAAAAGGCGAGCTGACAATTTCTGAGTCACATTCAGAAAGGATGTTGCCATGTGGTATTTTTGCCAGATGGAGTGGAATATGAAGATAGATGTTCTTTATGAGGATAATCATATTATCGCGGTGCACAAACCGGCTGGTATGCTAGTGCAGGGTGACCACTCCGGCGATCCAACGCTCATGGACGAGGTAAAGTATTTTTTGAAACAAAAGTATAATAAGCCGGGGAATGTTTTTTTGGGGATGGTTCATCGGCTCGACCGACCTGCCTCGGGAATCGTGTTATTTGCAAAAACCAGCAAAGGGGCTTCCCGGCTATCAGAACAATTTCGAGCACATTCTATTCAAAAGATATACCACGTGTTAGTGGAAGTTCACGAATCTGGCGTTCCACAAACGCAGACACTTGTTCATTTTTTAAAAAAGGAGTTGAATACAAATATTGTTCGGGTCGTGGATCCACACACTCCAGGCGCTCTGAAAGCAGAACTCGAGTATACAATTGTTGAACAACGTAAGTCCCTGGCGATAGTGAAGGTGAATTTAAAGACAGGTCGTCCTCACCAAATTCGTGTGCAACTTTCAGCGGTCGGCATGCCCATCGTCGGAGATGTTAAGTATGGAGGTTACGCCACTGGTTCTCCAGAAGATCATCATAGTATTGCGTTATGTGCATCATCAGTGAAATTTAAACTTGCGACCAAAGACGAAGAAGTAGAGATCAGTATACCTACCCCAAACGAATGGAAGGAACGTCTCGCAGCCGCATAATTTTTAGAGACTATGAACTTGTACGAGTTTGAGGGCAAAAAAATTTTTGAAACGTACGGTATTCAAGTTCCACGCGGTGTTGTCGTACGACGTGGTGAAAACTATGGCGACGCATATCAGCAACTGGATGTAAAAGAGGTTGTTGTAAAAGCACAAACGTTGTCCGGAAAACGAGGGAAAAGTGGAGGAATCACGTTCGCGTCTTCAAAAGAAGAAACAGAGGTATGCTGCGAGAAGTTATTCAACACTGACATTCGTGGCCAATATATTGCTGCCATTCGCATTGAAGAAAAATTGGTGATTGCTGAAGAGCACTATCTCTCTATCACGTACGACACCAATAAAAGACGACCTGTTTTAATATATAGCGCTCAGGGGGGCATGGACATTGAAGACGTCCCGGAGGAAAAAATTGTAAAACAATGGATTGATATACGTAGTGAAAGTGTTGGATCAGATATTCCTTTTGCAAACGAACTGTGGCAAGTTTTCTTAAAAGAAGATACACGACTTGTAGAAATAAACCCGCTCGTGAAAACTGTAGACGGTGTTTGGATCGCGGCTGACGCGAAAATCGCCATTGATGATGATGCTTTTTTTCGTCATGAGGAGTGGAAGACCTTTGAGCCGCGCAGCATGATGGGGCGCCTCCCAACTGAACGAGAAAATCAGGCAAAAAAGATTGATGAAGGGGAAGCATATTACCGCGGCACTGCTGGGAAGTATATAGAGATGGACGGCGACATCGCCCTCATACTCAATGGCGGGGGAGCCAGTATTGCAAACATGGACGCGCTGATTCAACTTGGTCTCAAACCGGCAAATTACACTGAATATTCCGGCAACCCGCCACGAGAAAAAGTACGTGCGTTGACAGAGGTTGTTTTATCAAAGCCGGGAATACGAGGTCTGTGGATGTGTGGTGTTGTTGCGAACTTCACCAACATGAAAGAGACTTTTTTGGGAGTTATTGATGTACTTGACGAACTCAAACCAACCTATCCGATCGTGGTGCGCCGTGACGGACCAGAAAGTGCAGAGGCGATTCGGCTTGTTCGAGAATGTGCTGCAAGGAACCATCTGAATTTGAAAATTTTTAATAAAGACGTGAGCATGACAGAGAGCGCACACGTCCTTGCCAATATGGTGAGATAACCCTGTATGTCCATTCTTCTTCAGGAAAATACAAAAGTCCTTATTCAGGGCATGACCGGCAAAGAAGGTCAGAAGGCTGCAAGAGCTATGATCGAGTATGGCACATCTGTACTGTGTGGGGTGACGCCTGGTAAGGGGGGGCAAGAAGTGGAGACCAAACCTGTTTTTAATTCTGTAAAAGAGGCCTTCGCGCAATTTCCAGAGATCTCTGTCTCTGTGATATACGTACCTCCTTTTGCTGCGAAAGCAGCAGTACTTGAAGCGATAGAAGCAGGCGTCGCTCTCATTAATATTTTTGTCGAACGCATGCCAATTCAGGACACGGCATATTGTCTTGCTGCAGCCAGAGAAAGAAATATACGCATTCTTGGTCCGAGCTCTCTTGGGTGTATGGTACCTGGGGTAGCGCGCATTGGAGTGATTGGTGGTCCCAAACAACAAGCAGATCAGATTTTTCAGTCAGGGTCAGTCGGTATCATTTCTCGTTCCGGAGGTATGACCAACGAGCTGTCGTGGCAGATCCGCAATGCCGGCATGGGCCAAAGCACGGCTGTGCACGTCGGCGGCGACCTTCTTGTGGGAACAACCTATGCGGATCTTCTTCGACTTTTTGAAAAAGATGATCAAACAAAAGCGGTTATCATTTTTGGCGAGCATGGGGGAAGTTATGAGTTCGAAATTGTAGAACTTATTGAGAGAGGAGAGTTTACCAAACCCCTGGCAATGTATATCGGTGGAAAGTTTGCCAATTCACTTCCTGAAGGCGTGAATATCGGGCATGCCGGAGCGATTGTCGAACGTGGAAAAGGCGCGCGAGAAAAAGAGCAAGCGCTTTCACGTGTCGGTGTCATGATTGCAGAGCGGTATGAAGATCTTGCCACGTGTATTCAAACCTATGTATAACATTTTACATATATGAAATTTAAGACGGCCATTACACAGGTGAACCGTGAAGGTTCTGAGACAGTTCGGGGCGAGCCACTGTCAGAGTTAATATCCCAACGGACATTTTCCGAAACAATTTTTTTGATTTTGAAAGGAACACTGCCGACAGAAGCGCAGGCTCGCATGATAAATGCGATTCTCACAGCAACGATTGACCACGGGCCTGCCACAGCATCCGCATTATGTGCCCGGATCTCTGCCTCTGCAAAAAATACCATGCACACTGCGCTTGCCGCAGGTATT
>MFQB01000045.1:4697-7840 GCA_001784275.1 Candidatus Magasanikbacteria bacterium RIFCSPHIGHO2_02_FULL_47_14 | reverse complement strand
GCGCCTGTTCGACCCACTTGCACATAAATATCTTCTATCTTTGTGGTGCCTTGTTCTGCAGGAAATTTTAATGCAATCGCCCACCGTGGCGCTTTGCCGGTAAAACCGAGCAGCTCCTGATACTTTCGTTGGTTGACCTTTATCACCAACCCATCGATCCAAAACTCTTGTGAGTCGCGCTTTTTAATCCACTCTTTCCACATCGCGACAATCTCCTTCATACTCCGGCAGACACGCCAATGCGCATCTGTTTTGAAACCCAAATGTTTTAACATCATGAGTTCTTCTTCTTGCGTTTGGGGAAGCAAGCCACCGGAGATGTCGTACGGTGTGAATGAAAGTTTTCTGTCAGCGACAATGCGTGCATTCAACTGCCGAATGGTGCCGGCTGCAGCATTGCGCGGGTTTGCAAACAACGGCTCATTCTTTTTTTTGCGTTCATCATTTATTTTTTCCAACATGCGCGAGTTGAGCCACACCTCACCTTCGATAACGGCACTGTGTGGTTCTCGAAGTCGCAACGGGATTGTTTCTATGGTTTTGATATTGGTTGTGACATCCTCACCGACCAATCCATTGCCACGAGTGGCAGCCACTTTCAGCAGTCCTTTTTCGTATGTAAGGACAACATGAAGTCCATCAATTTTTAACTCACTGACAAAATTTAAATCCTGTGGTCGTGTACCCAACTTTTTTTCCAGCATCTTTACAATACGCTCTTCCCAATCTTGAAGATCGTGCTCATCGAATGCGTCGTTAAATGACCACTGCGGGACTGTATGTTCCACCTTCTCAAACTTTTCAAGCGGGACCCCGGCGACCCGTTGTGTTGGAGAGTCGGGAGTGATGAGTTCCGGGTGGTCTGCTTCGATCTTGCGGAGTTCGTCCATCAGACCTTCGTACATGGCGTCAGTGACCTCGGGGTCGTTGAGAACGTGATATCGATATCGCAAATCATCGATCTGTGACCGCAGACGACTGATATGTTCCATGAGATCTGTTTTTTTCATACAGTTTTAATAGAGTGCGGGAGATACCCTGTATCACCACTCGGTCGCCCCAGCGTGGCGACCTCGTTCAATTGCCTCCCTTGCTCCCTCGTCCCGTGAGCGGGACTCGGACCATGCCCGCTCGGTTCGACAGTTGTGCTCCAGGGTATCTCCCGCACTCTTATTACTGTCATAAAAATCCCAAATACCACTCAATAATATAATCCCCTGCGAGCAAAGCGACAGCCGTGCCGACACTCAAATATGTTCCGAACGGCGTCGTACTTTTTCCAGTCGCCTTCTTTGCACCAATCAGTATCAAACTGACCACTGCGCCCAAGATATATGCAGTCAACAAGCCAACCAGAATTCCGGGCCAACCGAGCACTGCTCCCATAAAAAAACCCAAGCGAATATCTCCGCCGCCAATCCACTTGCCTTTTGACACCGCATATTGCAAAAGAAAAAATCCAGTCCCAACTCCCACACCGAGCGCGATGCTCAGCCACGATTGCACGCCCAACACAAGCGCAATGGGGATATAAATGAGCCCCGGAACTACCGTCATCCAATCTTCAATCTCACCATATCTCAAGTCGTAAACAAATACGCTTGTGAGGAGACTGATGACAGCTATGTCGCGAATAAACAATGTGGTTATCTGCTCCCCGTGAACTGCAAAGAGGCCTATACAGGCAAACATCACCCACGCTTCAACCAGCGGGTACTGCCAGTCGATCCGCTTATGGCAATGCCGGCACTGACCGCGCAACAACACAAAACTGATAATCGGAATCAGGTCGCGCCACTGAATCGTTGTTCCACAGTGCGGGCACATGGACCTGCCGCACATAACAGACTTTCCGACTTTTAGTCGCCACATCCAGGCATTCAAAAAGCTTCCGATTAGGAGCCCACACATAGCAATAAAGACATAGAGAATGCCTATCATATCTACATAGTATACCACAAGATACAAAAGAGACTCCGGATCGCGGGGCCTCTTGTACCTTTAAAAGAGAAGACTACTGTGCACTTTGAATCCCTGACGGCGAGGCCTGGATCGCACCCTGAAGGCCATTAACCGTTCCTTCCAAACTGGTCACAATCGTGTATGTCGTACCGCTGGCTGAACGATAGATATAACTGCCAGTACCCGGATCAGTTGGCACAATACTCATATATGGAGTAGCGCAACCGGCAGCGGCAAACCCGGCTGCATTCAAACATGCGTAGTTCCCTGTGCCCAACGCCTGCATCGGTTCCACAATTGGATATGCACTGTTATCTGTGTAGTACAACTCCAAGGCAGTCTGGACCTGTTTCAAATCTGAGAGTCGCTTTGAATCACGAGCTTTTTCTCGTGCCGATCCTAAAGCAACAACAGCAAGTGTCGATAACAATCCAATGATTGCTATGACAACCAATAACTCAATCAATGTAAAACCTTTTTTATTCATGCGTCTCACCTCCTCTCCTCAGAGAGTGGAAATTATGCTAATTTTAATACCTTCTTTACTTTGTCTACTGTTTCTGACGGCTTAAAGTGGGCTTTGATAAGGTAGTCAGCAGCACCCAGCTTCAACCCCTTATCCACATCGTCCTTCTGGCCCAAATTGGTCAACAAGATCACAGGAATCGACTTCAGCTCCTCGTCTTCTTTCAGGTGTTCCAACACGGTAAATCCATCCATCTTCGGCAACAAGATATCCAACAATATAAGGTCAGGCAACTTCTTCTTCGCTTCTTTTAAGCCAAGTTCGCCGTTTTCAGCAACGCTCACCTTGAACCCTTCCATCTCAAACTTCGTCTTGTAAATGTTTGCCAAAAAACTATCGTCTTCAACGATCAGGACATGAATTTTTTTCTTAGGCATATAGTATATGATACTACAAAGTGGAGGAACTCACAAATAAACTACTCAAAATGCCGCATAGCCAGACCAATAGAGACTGCCATCTGCGGACCCATAGTATCAAGAACGTCTTTGATCCCTTGCTGGTAAATGACACGGGCCCATGGGTCGCCGATAAACGACTTGCAGGTAAATCGTTGTTGTAAGGTCGCCAAAACCAGAGGAAACAACGAAGCGCCTCCGGTCAAAACGATTTTTTCGATCTTCTGGCCATCATTGCCGGTCTGGTGCGCAAATAT
>MFQB01000045.1:693-4639 GCA_001784275.1 Candidatus Magasanikbacteria bacterium RIFCSPHIGHO2_02_FULL_47_14 | reverse complement strand
GCCGGGATGTCAGATGCTGAGACAGAAGACAAGTCTTTTTTCACTTGTTCGACATCATCTACCGGTATTTTCAGCGCGTCAGCAAGAATTGCATTATACATCTTGCCGCCGATATGAACACTCCGATGTGTCAGTGGCAAACCCTGGTGAATGATAAAAAAATTACTGCGTTCTGCGCCAATATCGATGACCATGACCGCTTGCTTTTCTCTACCTACCAGTGACCGCTCCAAAGCAAACGCCTCTGTCTCCAACTCTTCGAGGACAAGTCCGGCCTGTTGAAAGACACGTGTATACAGTGATACCAGCCACTTCGGCGCAGCAGTAACCAAAACGCGCAAAAACTTTTCCTTTTCTTCCGGGCCATCCGGAATGACCTGATGTACCACTTGCATCTCTTCGAGAGGACGCGGCAACATCTTCTTTATCTTTGCCTCAACATGATGCGCCACTTCTTTGGGGTCAACCGGCGGCAGAGTAATAACTGTGTGAAAGACATGCGATACCGGCAAACTCGCCATAGCCCGACGGGTCGTTACCTTGGCCTCTCTTAAAAGACGCTTCAGTACCTCACTATATTCTTTCACACGACCATCAAGAGCTTGAAGAGCAGCGATGTCCTCCTGTTTCACCTGATCACGAACAGCGTCGTCCTGAATAATAGAGGCGGTTTGTGATATGGCCGGGGGGTGAATATCGATCGGGTAGTGCGCAACACCGTACGTCCACAGTTGCGGCCGATTCTTGGTCTTTTTCAACTCAACAACTTTAATGCCGTCGGCACCAATATCCACTCCGAGATAACTTTCTTGTTTGTGGAACAAAGACATATAAGACAGGCGGCGTGATGAAGACTTGCGAGACTAATAATCTTGAAGCTTTGTAATAACATCGAACGTTTTAATCTTTTCAAGGGCCTTGGCTTCGATCTGACGAATACGTTCGCGGGTGACGTCAAACTCTTTTCCCACCTCTTCCAAGGTATGCGTAACGCCGTCTTTGAGTCCAAATCGCATCTCCAAAATCTTTTGCTCACGCGGAGAGAGGGCGTTAATGGCATGTTGAATATAGTCTTTCAAGAGCTGAACACCAGCGACATGCGACGGGCTGGCATTTTTTACGTCTTCGATAAAATCAGACAACGGAGAGTCATCATCACCCTCGTCGCCGACCGAGGTCTCCAAAGAAATCGTATCTTGAGAAATTTTAATAATTTGTTTAATTTTCACCAACTCTTCACCCATCTCTGCGGCAAGTTCTTCTGCAGTCGGGTCACGACCCAGGTCTTGCAACAACCGGCGTTGAACCTGTTTAAAACGGTTAATGGTCTCGACCATGTGGACCGGGATGCGAATCGTTCGTGACTGATCGGCCAGGGCACGAGTAATTGCCTGACGTATCCACCAGGTGGCATAGGTGCTAAACTTGTATCCTTTGCGATAGTCGAATTTTTTCACTGCGCGGAACAGACCAATGTTTCCCTCTTGAATCAAATCGAGCAGTGTGAGCTGTTTCCCCACAAATTTTTTCGCAATCGAAACTACGAGACGCAGGTTGGCCTCAATCATCCGGCGCTCGGCTTCTTTGTCGCCTCGTTCTTTGCGTTTTGCCAGAGCGACTTCTTCTTCTGCGGTCAACAACGGAATCTTACCGATCTCACGCAAATACATCTGAATCGAGTCCTGAGAAATATTTCCTAAATCAAAACTGCCGGTTTCAATATCCGGTTGCTCTCCTTGCAATGTTGAGAGCAAGTCTTGCTGTTCCTGCGGTCGCCCGAGCAAACCACCGCCCTGTTCAACAATAGTGACGCCACTTCGATCCAATGCATCCAAAAAACTTTCGTATATCGGAACGTATTCTTCCAATTTAGGAAAAATACGAAATATCTCAGTCTCTGTCAAAAACCCACGTCCGCGCCCCTTATCAATAAGGTGCCACAGCGCTGACTCTGAGGGCGGCTCAACCGGTTCTGTCGGAAGAACAACCGGAGGAGGAGTGGGTCGTCTTGGTGGTCGGACCGGATGACGTTTTATCTTCTTGTTCTGCTGCTTTTTAACTGGCGGTCGTGACTTTTTTGGAACCGACTTGCCAGAGATCTTCCGTTTGAGTTGTGATGCTCGGCGCAGCATTTTTTTGATTGGCATGAAAGTCAATTAAAGTAAACCACGAACTTGCTCAAGAAGAGCTGCTATGCGTTCCGCATCTCCCTGGGCTTCCGCTTCCTGAAGTTCCATCTGGATCCGAGCGCCTTCTCTCTTTTTCCACTCGTGTGTGAGTATTGCAAATAAATGTTCACACTGAACCTGTGGTTCCTGTGGCCGAGATTCGCTATCGGTATGAGAAAACTCCTCATCTGCTTGGAGGAGGAGCACGTCGATCAGATGCTGCTCATCATACGTGACTGCATGACGAAAAGCTGTAACATCAAGAAGACCATTATTCGTAGTATACTGCTTTTTTAGCGCAGCGTAAAGTGAAAAATAGGGGTTCTTATCCACGGCCGGGAGAGAAAGATCTGCATGAGCCGAAGTAAATACCTGAGGAAACTTTAAGACGACCATAAGGAACTGCTCCAAAAGCTGGGTATATCTGTCTTTTGGAATACCTTTTGGTTGCGCTTGGGGCTGAGTGTGAGACGCTGTTGTTTTCGGCCGAGACGCAACGAGTTCTTCACGCAAAAGGCTGACATCCACGCCAATCCGACGGGCAAGCTCCTGAAGCCAGTGATCGCGTTCAATGGCAAAAGGAATACGAGCAACCTGCGGCAGCACCTCGCTTGCGACCTGCTGTTTTTGCCTCGGGTCACTCAGGTTTTTATCTTTCAAACTGCGCTCCAGATACCAGGCAATGACGTCCTTGGCATTACGCACTGTCTCGAACCAGACCTGTGGATTTTTTTTCACACACTCATCCGGATCTTTGCCTGCACCTTCGGGAATCTGAATAATTTTGACATGCATGCCTGCCTCAAGCGCAAGTTCAATACCACGCTTGGCAGCACGCTCCCCGGCACTATCTGAGTCAAAAGCCAAATACAGATCCGGTGCATACCGTTTGAGAAGTTGTACATGGTGTTCTGTAAGCGCTGTCCCGCTCGTTGCAACAACATACTTCATGCCAGCCTGATGACAGGCGATGACATCCATTTGGCCTTCAACCATCACAATAATCTGTTCCTGCTTAATGGGCTGTTTTGCCTTGTGCAGTCCAAACATCAGTCGGGACTTATCAAATAATGGTGTCTCAGGGGTGTTCACATACTTGCCACCTGAGTGTTCCGTCTCAACCAGCACTCGGCCCGTAAACCCTGCAACTGAACCGTGGATGTCGCAGATGGGAAACATAATCCGTCCGCGAAACCGATCATAGAACCCTCGGCCGGTGTTTCGATCCGCACCGTCGCGTTTGATCGTAAGACCGGCTAATACCAAGTCATCAATACCAAATCCTTTTTTGAGAAGATATTGTGTCAGCAAGTCCCACTGGTCCGGAATAAATCCGATCTGCCACTCTTGAATCGTCTCGTCACTCACGCCGCGTTCTGTGAGATAGGCACGAGCACCTTTGGCAGCATCCATCTGCACCAAAAACTTGTGGAAAAAACGGGCGGCTTCGATGTTGATAGATTTCAACTTTGCTTTTTGATCTGTCCGTACATTATCCACCTTCGTGGTTAGCTCGACGCCGGCGCGGCCCGCAAGATACTTGAGTGCTTCAACAAAATCCATGCCTTCCATCTCCTGTAAAAAACTAAAGACATCGCCGCCTTTTCCACAACCAAAACAATGCCAGCTTTGGCGTTCGCGGCTGACCATAAATGACGGACTTTTTTCCTGGTGAAACGGACAGCAGGCCTTATGACGAGAGCCGGCCGGTCGCAGCTGGATATATTCACCAATAAAATCCACGATATCGATTTTATCTTTGATGAGATCGGTGTCGG
>MFQB01000045.1:0-620 GCA_001784275.1 Candidatus Magasanikbacteria bacterium RIFCSPHIGHO2_02_FULL_47_14 | reverse complement strand
GAAAAAACGTCCATCACCGGGGCGCGGCGGTACGTTGACAAACTCTCCGCCAATCATCTTGACGATTTCATTGACAGAGTGCGGATCGTGGTTTCCGATATTAATCGTCTCTCCTTTTCCGACCGTGCCTTTTGTCATGGCCAAAATATTGGCGCGTACCACGTCTGAGACATGGGTATAGTCACGGTAATATTCTCCGTCACCACAGACTGTCATCGGTTCGTTGTTTTTTCTTTGTTGCAAAAACCTCCCGATCACGAGTGCATAGGCGCCGTTGGGGTCACACAAAGGACCATACACATTAAAGTAAATAAGAGAGACTGTTTCGAGGTTATAGAGTTCGGCAAATAATCTACAGTAATGTTCTCCGATAAACTTATGCAGCGCATACGGTGCAATTGGTTTTTTAATCACCGTGTCTTCAACCAGTGGAAATACCTCTTGATCGCCATAGGTCGATGAGGAAGAAGAAAACACAACACGTTTTACCTTATTATCACGCGCAGACAACAAGACATTGAATGTTCCGTTCACATTCACCTCATGCGTTTCAAGCGGATGTTCAACAGAAAATGTCACGCGTGGCAAGGCTGCCATGTGAAAAACACCGTCAATGCCTT
>MFQB01000044.1:5000-5093 GCA_001784275.1 Candidatus Magasanikbacteria bacterium RIFCSPHIGHO2_02_FULL_47_14 | reverse complement strand
CCGACAAAAATAATCAAAAAAATGCGAAAGGTATTGATTATGAACACACCGGTAAGTCCAACTACAAAAAATAGGAGGGCACGCATTCTTCTG
>MFQB01000044.1:0-4927 GCA_001784275.1 Candidatus Magasanikbacteria bacterium RIFCSPHIGHO2_02_FULL_47_14 | reverse complement strand
CAGTCCGGCTAAAGCAACTTGTGAAGAGTACTTCCAAAAGTTATCTATGAGCAGCGGCGCCAAGGTAAATGGCACCAACAGTAAAATAACAATGGCTACTTCAGAAAATAATTTTTTGATAAAGTTTTTTCCAAAAATGGTTACATGAAATCCTACATCGACTAAAAAAACCAAAGTAAATTCCAAAAAAACTATATCAATATAGTTTGCGGTAGGTGCAAGTCCGCTAGGGGCAAACAACAGAGCGCTGCTTACTCCGCCCCAAAAAAGCGCAGCCTTCCAACTCCGTGCTTGTTCAGATACTTCAATTATTTTTTTCCAAAAAACAACAAGAAAAACAACAAACAGTGCGTACGGGATAAATCGTGTAAAGCCGTCGCTAATCAGTACACGATATCCAAACATGCGATCCGTGTACCACGGTCGTACCCAATGCACGAGCGCATATAATAAAAGAAAAGAAGCGGCTCGAAACAATACAAGCCGCTCCTTTTTGTTAAACGATAGTTTGTGAGGCACAACCATATGCCTCATAGTATAGCAGATTGTTACATCATTCCCATGTCACCCATGCCGCCGCCCGGCATACCGTGAGATTCTTCTTTCTTTGGAAGATCTGTGACAAGCGCTTCGGTGGTGAGAAGCATGCCTGCAACTGACACTGCGTTCTCAAGTGCTGAACGTGTCACTTTGGTTGGGTCAATGACACCGGCAGCAACCATATCTTCATACTGCCCGTTGGCTGCATTGAAACCGAAGTTTCCTTTGTGCTTCTTCACCTCGTCAGCAACGACAGCCCCTTCGAATCCTGCATTTTTGGCAATCGTACGGATTGGCTCTTCAAGAGCGCGGCGCAGAATACCGATAGCAACCATCTCTTCATCTGGCAAATTCAAGTTCTCGAGAACTTGTGAAGCGCGAAGTAACGCAACTCCACCGCCCGGAACAACACCTTCTTCGACTGCTGCTTTGGTTGCACCAACTGCGTCTTCAATGCGGTGTTTGATTTCTTTCATCTCGGTTTCAGTGGCAGCACCAACCTTAATCACGGCAACACCGCCGGACAACTTGGCCAATCGCTCTTGTAACTTTTCGCGATCAAACTCTGAGTCAGTCTGGTCGATGAGTGTGCGAATCTGGCCAACGCGTGCGTCGATCATGGAGCGATCGCCACGGCCTTCGACAATGGTACTGGCTTCTTTGGTTGCCACGACTTTGCGTGCACGTCCAAGATCTTCCAACTGTACATTTTCCAGCTTCAGACCAATGTCTTCGGTGATCACCTTTCCGCCGGTCAAAATGGCAATGTCCTGCAACATCTCTTTTCTGCGGTCACCAAAACCCGGAGCCTTGATTGCCAAGACATGGAAGGTGCCACGCAACTTGTTCACAACAAATGTTGCCAACGCCTGGCCCTCAACATCTTCTGCAATAATGACGAGTTCTTTGCGACCTGACTGAGCGACGCGCTCTAACACAGGCAAGATATCTTCCACTGAAGAGATCTTTTTATCAGTAATCAAAATATATGGTTCTTCGTACTCAGCTTCCATGCGTTCTGCATTTGTCACCATGTATGGAGAGACGTAACCCTTGTCAAAACGCATACCCTGGACGGTCTCGATCTCCATGCCAAATGACTGAGACTCTTCCACCGTGATCACACCGTCTTTGCCAACCTCTTTCATAGCCTGGGCAATGCGTTCACCGATCTCGCGGTCGTTGGCAGAAATGGCAGCAACATTGGCAATCTCGTCTTGCTCAACCGCTTTTGAAATATTTTTTTGAAGTTCCTGAATAATGGCTTCGGTTGCACGGTGTAAGCCGCGATTCAATGCAACCGGGTTTGCACCGGCAGCAACGTTCTTCATGCCCTCACGAATGATGGCCTGTGCCAACACAGTGGCAGTCGTTGTTCCATCACCCACAACATCGTTGGTCTTGCTGGCAACTTCTTTGACCAACTCGACACCCATGTTTTCAAACTTGTTCTCCAACTCGATTTCTCTGGCAACTGTCACACCATCTTTGGTAATGGTCGGTGCGCCAAATCCGCGGTCCAAGACAACATTGCGTCCCTTTGGCCCGAGAGTTACCTTCACTGTGTCTGCAAGTACATTGACTCCTCGCAACAACGCCTGACGTGCGTCTTCATCAAAAAGAATTTGTTTTGCCATACAAAAAAATAATTACAGAGTTGATTAAGCAAGAATTCCCAAGATGTCTTCTGCGTCAAAAATTTTGTAGTCTTCGCCATCGACTTCCACCTCATCGCCGCCCCATGACTTCACTAACACTTTTTGACCGGGTTTCACTTCAATAGCAGCGCGCTGTCCGTTTTCCATAAGTTTGCCCGGACCAACGGCAACGACTTCTCCTTCTGATTTTTTTTCCTTTTCAACTGTGTCCGGCAAAACGATCCCGGACTTGGTCACCTCTTCTTTTTTTAAAATACGGATCAAGACTCGTCCGCCAAGTGGTTGTATGCTCATATCTCTAAGATGTTAAAAACAAAATGTGCGCGGGACGCGCTGAGGTTATCACTCAAGATATAGGAGTGACAATCCGCCCATATCATACCAAACAAAAAATAGCTGTCAAGAGCTACATAAAAAGCCCGCAGGTGGTAACAAGCTCAATGCGCCGTCCATAGATGACATCGTGATGCCTGTCAGAACACGACGTCGCATGGCGAACGCTCGGGCTAGTTACCACCTTCAGGCTCTTTTTAGTGGGAGGGTATTGTGACACACCGCAGCCGCTTCGTCAAGCTCCCCAGGCATAGGAAAACAGAGCTTTGACCATACGTCAAATCTGGCTGTCTATAACCAGTGGATGAAGTGTGGATAACCCTTGTTTAAAAACTATCCCCGCCCCCATAGCGACGACCAAAAAGCCCGGGTAGAGCGAAAAAAGATAGTGATCTAAAGACAGGAGGACCAGTGCTCCTCCACCAAGTACGATGATAGGCAACCAGCCGACGAAAGAGATGATTGGCCTGGCCAGCCGGATGGCGGAACCGAGGGCAACGAAGAGAAGCGCTGCGCCAACAATACCAAGCTCCGTGATAAGTAACAGCGGTACGTTATGCACCGGCTGAAGCAAAAAGACCGGAGCTGTGGGGTTGGCAAGGTGTTGGGCGACAGTGTACTGACCGATCCCGACCCCGAACCACGGGCGTTGCTTCCAAAGATTCACCGCCTGAACATAGCCGGTCGTGCGTTCACTTACCGATCTCGACTCTTGAACAGATACGGCCGGATCAAAACGCGTGGCCAGAAGTGGAGAAAAAATAATGCTGAGTATGCCAAACATGACAACAAAAATTCCTGTAAAAAACAAACCGTGCCGACGAGCCGGTTGTGTGGACATTCCATATATAAATGCAGCGAACGCGAACCCTGTGGCAATCCATGCTGACCGACTGAAAGAAAAAAACAGACCTGCTGTAATGATTGGAAGAAAAAATTTCGCAACGCGGAGATAGGCTCCTTGATCGCTTTGTTTTTTCTGAACGAGAAACAAAACGACGCAGAGAATAATCGCGATCGCAAGATACCCGCCTAACATATTCGGATGCGGAAACGATCCGTAGGCTCGCGACCATCGTCCGATATCAGGAGAAGATACAACCGAGGTGCCGGCCTGCCACACCGGGTGATATACCAGCCCAAACCACTTGAAAGAAAAGGTGGTCTGCATCAAAAACTGATATATTGCGAGAAGACCCTGAACCGCCGCACCACCGATCATACACAAAAAGCCGCCGCGCGGTGAGAGCGGACCTGCAATCAACATAAAAAACAGTAGTGTTGCCTCAAGCGCCCAGAGTGCGTGCTGACGCGCGACTTCCGGAATCGGTGACCAGAGCGACGAAAAAAAAGAATAGACAACAAACGCCAAACATGCGAGTACAAAAAACCGATCAGGAGACCACAGCTGACGAATCGAGTGAAGACCTTCCTGTCTGAAAGAACGAAGCCGGTGAGTAAACCATACTAAAAACAATACCACAGATACCCATAACAAAATTTCAGTTGCATAGATGCCTTGCGTCAGATACTCCCACTTGACGCCATCAATAACTACTTCTTTTGCAATCCAAATCGTTTGCCACGGAAGCAAAAACAAGAGCAAACCCAATGCTATTTGCAATACCATTTCCAAACGAGAGTGCTTCATACGTACATTTCACATCGTTTTTTCCACTCTTCCTTATAATATGCGCGTCGATCATTTTCATGGAACTTCAACATTGCGTCAGAAATAACCACATGCGTGTTGTTCTGTGCATGCACATTCTGAGGACTGCGTTTCATCTTTGCCTGCTGAATTTTTTTGCTCCACTTTTCCAGCGTATTCCCTAGACTGCTCCCCAGCATCTTTTCCTGAACCATACGGATAGTTCGTGAAAATCGGGAGTCTTTTACGTGCCAACGGTGTTCCTGGCTATACCGTGGGGTGTATTGCGGTAAATACTGTCGTACCCAAGAGTTATGTTCCCATATTTTTCTCTGAAACATGAACGGGTCAAAGACCGGAATCAGCCATGCAATCCAGTATGCAAGATAAATATCCGGCTCATCCAATGCGATGGTTTGAAGATCAAGTGCGTCCTCTGTGCAATAAAAACTAAGACATACGTGATTTTCAATACGGACTCCGTGGCGGCGAAGCTGGAATATGCTGAGCACGCCGGTAACGAACAATCGAGTCAACCAGAGTCGTCCGGTCTGAACTACGATAAATACATCAATATCGCTTTGAGATTTTGCAGTGACCGGCAGTTGGTTGCAGACAAAAACTGCCTTTACAAACGGTACCCATCGCATTTTCTTTACTGCTCCTCTGGCAATATCCATTTTTTGTTCGAGATGCCATACTCGTCGTTCGCGCTGGGTGATCGTCTCCTCACGACCAGTCAAAT
>MFQB01000043.1:3734-5925 GCA_001784275.1 Candidatus Magasanikbacteria bacterium RIFCSPHIGHO2_02_FULL_47_14 | reverse complement strand
GCCTTGGTCCTGGTCGACGGAGGATTCGTGGTCGACGAGGGGAAGTCCTCGGCGATGCTGCGACAGACTGAACCCCGACCAAGCGGCATCGTCGTCGCTTCCGGCCCACTCCCGCCCGGCTGGCAGCCGCCACGCCGCCGCTGAACTTCACACCCACAACGGTCGCCCAAGGCGACCGTTTACGTTTTTATAGGGCTTGAAAGGGTCTGGATAAGAGAAGTACTTGTCATCTCGTCCGGTTGCGGTAAACCCATGAGTTGTAAAACGGTCGGAGCGATTTGGTTCAGCTCCCCATGCGGAGATAAAGAGATGTCTGCACCACTCACAATAATGCATGGGACATCATGAAATGTGTGAGCTGTATGAGGTTGCTCGCCATCGTGCATATGTTCTATGTTTCCGTGATCAGCAGTGATAATCGTTGCATAACCACGTTTTTGTGCCACAGGGACTATCTCGGCCAATGCCCGGTCAACGTATTCTACTGCTTTTACTGCTGCATCATAGTCACCACTGTGTCCAACCATATCACCATTCGGAATGTTGCAAATAACTAAGTCAAAGTGTTGTGTCTCAAGAGCACGAATAAGCGATTGCGTTACTTCCGGCAAACTCATGTGCGGCTCTGACGCATAACTTTTCAAGCCAAGAGAAGGGATGACCAGCCGTTCTTCATTTGCGTACTGTACCTCCTGGCCGCCGTTGATAAAGTATGTGACGTGTGCGTATTTTTCTGTCTCAGTGATGCGCAGCTGTCTTCCGCCTTGTTTGCTCACCCATTCGCCGAGGTTATTTTTAGGAGTTATTTTGGGAAATAGTACCGCAACGTCAGTAAGTGTGTCGTCGTAGTTGGCCATGCTTGCCAAAAAAAGATTGCTTGGAAGGCTTACTTTTTTTTGCACTGTATGCGGGGCATGACCGGTGAATATTTTTGCCAACTGTCGCATGCGGTCGGCACGAAAGTTAAAAAAGACAACAGCGTCATTTTTTTTGATGCGCTCATCAGAGAACCGCGCCGGTGCGATAAATTCGTCAGTAATATTTTCTTTGTAGTTTCGTTGTATATAGCTGATCGGGTCCAGGTTTGATATGTCGCTATCCGTTGACAAAGTTATGATAGTGTAAAATTCCAAAGTTCGATCCCAGTTTTCTGTGCGATCCATGCCAGTCGCTCTGCCGCACAGGCTCACAATATTTATTTCAGGCGGTAGTTGTTTTTGTATCTTCTCAATAAGCGGGATGGCGCTCATGGGCGGCATATCACGCCCATCAAGCAGAAGATGGAGCGCAACTGAGGAGAGATTTTGCGCATGCGCCCACGCAGTCAAGGCAGAAAGGTGGTTGACGTGAGAGTGGACGCCACCGGAACTGAGCATACCAACGATATGGAGGATGCCGTCGTATTTTTTTATATGCGCCGCTGTCTTTGCCAGCACCGGATTTGAATCAAATCTTTTTTCCTCGATCGCTTTGTCGATGGCAAAGGCGCTTTGCGGGACAACGCGACCGGCGCCAATAGCCGTATGACCAATTTCAGAGTTTGAAAGACAGCCCTTGGGTACGCCAACAGCAGCTTCTCGTGCTGAGAGCCGGGTCGTAGGGTACTGGCTAAGAAGAGAGTTCCAATAGGGGGGTTGGGCCGCCGCAATTGGATTGTGCTTCGTTTCTACGTTTATTCCCCACCCATCAAGGATGAGCAGAAGCACTTTTTTCATAGTTATTCTTTTGGAAGAGCGTGGTCAAGGAAGGCATCGATATCCTCGTCTCCGGCATCACGCAAGTCACTGGCCACGGCGGCCTTACTTACTTGCTGCGCTTCGCGGTATCGTCGACGACTGAGACTTGTAACGTGATCTCCTCCCAGCACCGCCCTTTCGAGAAACTCAGCGGCATCAGGGTTGACTTCATCAACTCGGCTCACAAGTTCTGCAAATGTTAGGTGGTCAAGAACGTCCATCTGAGCAACTCTGCTGTCCTTTGGGAGGCTGCTGTACTCTTCTATACGTTCCATGATTTTGCGCAGTAAGTCGGTGTCGATTAAGTGAAAGTTGTCAGCTACTTTTTGTCCTGCGGCAGCGGCTTTGAGTGCATTTGCTTCGTGCATAAGCTCTGCAATTTTGTCTTTGACTGCAATGCGAAGTGGAGCGGTTTCAACCCAGCGGTCAGGATTTTGTCGGGGCGGTGTGTCCGC
>MFQB01000043.1:2467-3686 GCA_001784275.1 Candidatus Magasanikbacteria bacterium RIFCSPHIGHO2_02_FULL_47_14 | reverse complement strand
ACAAAGTTAAGGAGAAATATTTTTTTGGGTTTTTTTGATCTCCTTATACGAGAGAAATAAGAAGAGCGCCAGCAAAGAAAATGTATTGAGCGGGGCAAGCCAAAAAGGAAACTCTCTCCCAAAACTTTCGAGAATCATAAGTCCGCCGAGCATCCCGATGGAGTACATTGCTCCATTTTTAAGGTACGCGTATTTCGAAATAAGGTCAATGCCTCTGATGGTGAATTCACGGACAACAAAGGCACCAATGCCGTTTCCGATCAAAATAAGAGGAATCGACAAGGTAAATGCAAAGGCACCCACAACGCCGTCAATGGAAAATGATGCGTCTAAAACTTCCAGGTAGAGAATTTTACTCCAGGCGCTCAACGAAGGAGACCGTATGAGTTCTTGCTCTTTCTTTTCAGCGTTTTGTTTAAAACCATCTGTTAAGAAAAAGGCCGTGGTACCAATCGCAGCGGCAAGGGCGAGCAAAGGATTTTTTTGAATCGAGAAGTAGATGGTGACTGTGAAAAAAAGTGAACTCAAAAAGTAAAACCAGACTCCTTGTTTGTGAATAAAGTGTTCCACAAAAAAGGCGTACTTTTTTTCTTCCAAAAACAACCAGGCGAGAAATACGAGAAACAAGTACATGCCGCCGCCCAACAGGAGAAGCGGTTTTGACGTTTCCAGGTACTCTTCCACATGGCTTTCCGACGAAAATGCAACGCCCCACACTTCAGGCAAAGACAACCCGGGGCTGGCAATCCAGATAATCACAAATGGCAACACCCCACGGACTACGAAAACTGCAAGGAGAAGCCCCCAAAACAAGAAGATTTTTCTAAATCTCTCGGGGAGAGTTTTTAAGACATGTGCGTTGACAATCGCATTATCAACACTGCTGATGACCTCAAAGACAATAAGTCCGAGGATGACGATGAAGGATTCCCAAAGCATAGACTAATAACGGTAGTGCTCCTGTTTGTACGGGCCGGTTTTCTCAACACCAATGTACTGCGCTTGGTCGTCACTCAGTGTAGTGAGCTTCACGCCAATTTTTTCCAGGTGGAGTCTGGCGACCTCTTCGTCAAGATGTTTTGGCAGACGGTATACGCCAACCTCGTAGTGGTTCTTCCACAAGTCAATTTGCGCCAACACCTGATTCGAAAAACTATTGCTCATGACAAAACTTGGGTGGCCTGTCGCGCACCCCAAGTTCATCAGACGACCTTCAGCC
>MFQB01000043.1:224-2448 GCA_001784275.1 Candidatus Magasanikbacteria bacterium RIFCSPHIGHO2_02_FULL_47_14 | reverse complement strand
CGTTTGCAAAAATATATTTATCCACCTGCGGCTTAATGTTCACCCGTGTGACATCCGGCTGTTTATTCAGGCGTTCGACGTGGATTTCGTTATCGAAATGTCCGATGTTGCAGACAATCGCCTGATCTTTCATCTGTTGCATGTGCTCCAGGCGGATGACGTCTTTATTGCCGGTAGCTGTGACATAGATATCCGCCTCACCCAGCGTCTCTTCGAGTGTAGTCACCTCATACCCTTCCATCGCTGCCTGAAGTGCACAGATCGGATCAATTTCAGTGACAATCACACGAGCGCCTTGGCCGCGAAGCGCCTGTGCGCAGCCTTTACCAACTTCGCCAAAGCCACAGACAACAGCAACTTTACCACCGATCATCACGTCCATTGCGCGATTGAGACCATCGATGACCGAGTGACGACAGCCATAGATATTGTCGAATTTGCTTTTGGTAACAGAATCGTTGACGTTGATGGCAGGGAAGAGTAGACCACCTTCTTTTTCCAACTGGTATAAGCGATGAACTCCGGTCGTGGTTTCTTCAGAGACGCCTTTTATTTTTTTAGCCACCTCTGTCCAGCGCGTTGACTGTTTTTGGTACTCAGTTTTGAGCAGTTTCATCAGCTCTCGAAAGTCTTCGCCTTCGTCTGAGTAATCCTGCTCCAGTATCGCCGGATTTTTTTCCATTTCCATACCTTTATGGACAATCAAGGTCGCATCTCCACCGTCATCGACAATTAAATCAGGTCCTTGGCCATTGCCAAAGTCCAAAGTGCGTTCCATACACCACCAGTACTCTTCCAGAGTTTCACCTTTCCAAGCGAAGACAGGGACGCCGGCCTGTGCAATTGCGGCTGCGGCATGATCCTGGGTTGAGAAGATATTACAACTCGCCCAACGAACGGTTGCACCAAGAGCAACAAGGGTTTCAATCAGGACCGCGGTTTGAATGGTCATGTGAAGACTTCCGGTTATCCGTACGCCTTGCAATGGTTTTTCCTGGCTGTATTTTGCTCGAATAGCCATGAGGCCGGGCATCTCTTTTTCAGCGATATCAATTTCTTTTCGGCCCCACTCGGTAAGGGCCATGTCCGCAACTTTATAGTCCATAAAATAGAGTAAAAAACGTGCTTATTGTGTCATGAAAAGAGGGTCTTTGTCAATCTATCCTCGGTAAATGGCGAATAGGATATAGACAATATAGAGCAAGATAAAGATGCCGCCCTGCCAACGGTTCAATCGGTGTTTGGTATCGATAAACATGAAGGCAAATAAGAGGAGCGTCGCAACGATATTAACCACCAGATCGATATTCATACTTGGATTAAACGGAAGCGGTCGAATGATCGAGCTCAGGCCAAGAATCCAGAACACGTTAAAGATATTTGAACCAATAATATTGCCAATGGCCAGGTCGTCCTGTTTGTGCAGGGCAGCAATTACGGATGTGATCAGCTCAGGAAGTGAGGTTCCCACTGCTACAATCGTAAAACCGATGAACGCTTCAGATAGGCCGGCTTGCTCTGCGAGAAGAATGGCGTTATCAACCAGTAACTTTCCGCCAACAAATAAAGCAAAGATGCCGCCAAAGGTAAGCAGGAGAGATGTAGACCAGCTATATAGTGTAATGTCGTTGTTTTCATCCTCACCACCTTTTTCTCCTTTGGCGATTGTTATTGTGTAATATATGAAGATGAGGAAAAATCCCATGTAACTGATTCCGTCAGAGCGAGTCATTTCGTTCAGCACCTTTCCGTCGATCAAGAAGTCATTCCCCATGATAAACACCATGGCGGCTCCAAGAAGTGCAAAGGGAATTTCTTTCCAAACCGTTGCTCGCTGCACCGCAAGGGGATAGATCATGGAAGAAATACCGAGAATAAGAAGAATGTTGACAATGTTACTTCCAATGACGTTTCCAACAGCCAGGTCGGTGTTCCCTTGAACAGCGGAAAAGATATTGACGATCAGCTCCGGTGCAGACGTTCCAAACGCAACAATGGTGAGACCGATCACGATCGGCTTTATTCCTATTTTTTTAGCCATTGATGCTGCGCCGCGAACAAGCCCTTCACCTCCGGCTATAAGAATGCCGAGACCGCCCAAAAGAAAAAAGATTGGAAGTAACATAAATATTAGAAAGTATATTGTTCGTTGTAAGTGTGTTTGTACCGGTTGCAAAACTCGTCAGGAGTGAAAGCATGCTTTTGAGTCCCGTAGTGTTCAATG
>MFQB01000043.1:0-147 GCA_001784275.1 Candidatus Magasanikbacteria bacterium RIFCSPHIGHO2_02_FULL_47_14 | reverse complement strand
GGCCCGGTAGGCGTCGCCTGCTCCGGTGGGGTCTTCAACGGACAAGACAGGACAGGAGGTGATGTCTTCTCTCCCGGCTTTGGTGATAATAGCAGATCCTTTTTCACCAAATGTGATGATCACGACCTCAACGTGATGGAGTAGCTC
>MFQB01000042.1 GCA_001784275.1 Candidatus Magasanikbacteria bacterium RIFCSPHIGHO2_02_FULL_47_14 | reverse complement strand
GTTCGTGTCGTCAGCATGTGTTAAAATTCGGCTACCAGGCAGGGTCGCTTCTATGTGTGTGATAATGTTTGGTATTTGTTTGGGTGCACACTCACAAAAAATATCCAATACTATCTTTGGTATCGACACCAGTCCTTGTATTTGGAAAAAAAGTTGTCTGTAAAGATCCAGACCGTCTGCTCCGCCGTCTAAAGCGACTTTGGGTTCGGCACGGTTGCCAATTTTTTCAGTTGAAATGTACGGTAAGTGAGCTGTAAGTATGACGTGGGTTTCCCTGGGGATCAACCGTTTTTCTAATATCGGCAGCAGTAGATCTCCTCGAAAAAATTCTATAGGAACTTCATGGAACGCGGCGTTTTTTTTTGCAACCAGTAATGCTTTTTGGGAGATATCTGTTGCGAAAAGGTGAGTTGGCATTGGGTTGTCCAGGTATTTTCCGATGGCGATCGGAATACACCCGCTTCCGGTGCCAACGTCGATAATCAAGGTGCGTTCTTTAACCGGTGTTTTGATTTCTTGCAGAACCAACTCCACAATTTGTTCTGTTGTAGAACGAGGAATCATGACGTCTTTTGTCACACCAATCGCCAAGTTGCAAAAGACCATATATTTAACAACATATGGGATTGGGATGCCCTGGGCGCGCGCGTTGACGTATGTATGGAATCTGCGCACCGCGTATTTGCTGATAACATGGTCCGGGTACTCGCGCAGATGTGCACGAGATACGTGAAGGACATCCGCCAACAAAAATTCAGCATCGAACGGTTCGATTTTTTCACATGTTTCTCGTAGCAGTTGTGCAATGGTCATACCATTGATTCGTAGTCTACGGTTCGAAGCGCGTCGATGACGGGTCCAAGACCTCCATCCAAAATGATGTTAATGCTGTTCCAGCTTTCTTTGATGCGGTGATCGGTAATACGGTCTTGAGGGAAGTTGTAGGTGCGAATTTTTTCACTTCGATCCCCGCTGCCGATTTGGCTCCGACGTTTGGCATCGAGTGCGGCGCGTTTTTTTTCTTGTTCGATTTCAAACAAGCGTGCACGCAAGACGTTCATGGCCTTCATTCTGTTTTGTTGCTGTGACCGTTCATCCTGGCACTGCACAATCATGCCGGTAGGGATGTGTACGATACGAACGGCTGAATAGGTGGTATTCACGCTTTGTCCTCCATGCCCGCCTGCCATAAAGGTGTCGATCCGGAGATCTTTTGGATCGATCGTAATTTCCGCTTCTTCAATTTCCGGAAGAACAACAACGCTTGCCGTTGACGTGTGTATACGACCGGACTTTTCTGTTTCCGGAATCCGCTGCACGCGATGTACGCCCATTTCATATTTCAAATCTTTGTACACGCCACGTCCTTCCACTGAAAAAATGACTTCTTTGTATCCGCCGATGCCAATATCACTGGCGCTAATCAAACCCGTTTTCCAGCCTTTCTTTTCCGCATAGCGCATATACATCCGGAGTAAGTCACCGGCAAACAGCGCGGCCTCGTCACCACCGGTACCCGCACGAATTTCTATGATGACGTTTTTTTTGTCCAACGGATCTTTCGGTCGAACCGCTTCAGCGAGTTTTTTTTCTAGCGACTCTTTTTTTAGTTCAAGTTCCCGCATCTCTTCCGTGGCAAGGGATGCGAGTTCAGGGTCGTCACCGTTTGCCAAAGCGACTGTTTGTTGGAGTTTTTCTTCAACACTCTGTAGCTCGTTAATGTCTTGAACTACCTCGCTCAGTTCATTGAACTCTTGCGATACTTTCTGTAACTTTTTGGTGTCACCAAGCACGGCCGGGTCAGACAGCGCGGCCTCAAGGTCAGTATATTTTTGTTTGAGTTCCAGGTATTTCGGAAGCATAGTCGAGAGTAGTATATCATTGAAAATAAAAGCAGACCTCAAAGAGGCCTGCCGGTGTGTATATATCTACGCTTCTTTTTCTGTATCTTCAGTCTTTTCTTTCGCTGCTCTGACTGCGTGTTTTGTTTTTTTGCCTTTCCGTTTTGCAGCGACCTTCTCTTGTTTCTTCATGCGCTCTTCGAACTTCTCCACGCGACGGGCAGTGTCGATCAACATCTGTTTGCCGGTATAGAAAGGATGAGAGGCAGATGAGATTTCAATTGGAATAATAAAATGAGAAACGCCGTTGATCTCACGCGTTCGGTCAGAAGAAAGTGTTGAAGTTGTGACAAATTCGACGCCACATGAGGTGTCGACAAATACAACTGAATTTACCTGAGGATGAATATCTTTTTTCATAGTGGACGTCAGTATAGCAAAGGATAGAGGGGGTGTCAAGAGGAGGCTTGTGTAAGGCTTTCACCACACTTGATCTTTTTCTGTCGTTTTGGTATACTCAAAAACACCCTGATTTACAGAATATGACATTTTTCCTTAGCGTCAGTCTCATGGTCCTCGGCACCGGCTTGGTTGCTCTGGTCTTGTTGCAACACAAAGGCTCCGGACTTGGTGCAGGATTCGGTGGAGGCGGAGGTCCTATTGTCATGAAGCGACGTGGAGTTGATCTCTTCTTGCATAAACTGACAATCGGTTTTTCGGTTGTCTTTTTTGCTGCGGCATTTGCCAACCTCTTCGTTTAAACGGACGTCCACATCCAAGAATACGGTCGGACGTTTTCCCGTCTTTACTTAAAATTGTGCAGTTTCCTTTCTTTTCTTCTCTGAATCGACGAGCCGGTCGTCGTACACCAAAACCATTGATTCAACACCGTCACGACGTGACCGTCGTTCGCCGGTTCCATGGCAAAAAAATTCCTAAGTGGAGTCAAGTTCGACAGGTAAACAAAATCCTTTCACTTAGCGAACGCAAACTTATTCGTTGGAGTACGTTTGCGGCGTGTGTGGGCTTGGTGTGGTTTAGCTTTTTATTTGTTGGACAGCATCGGACGCCAGTTGCTGCAGTTGGTGGCGAGTATATTGAAGGTGTTGTTGGGTCGCCTCAACTGATTAATCCGTTATTTGCAACAGTGAATGACGTGGATTTGGACATTTCGCGCTTGGTCTACTCCGGATTGTTACGGTATGATCAGGAACAACGTTTACTGCCGGATCTTGCCGCTCAATATACGGTGAGCGAAGATAAAAAGACCTATCGATTTGAGTTGCGTCAGGATGTTATCTGGCATGATGGAAAACCGTTTACAGCCCGCGATGTTGCATACACCTTTGAACTCATTCAAAATCCACAAGTCGGGAGCCCGTTGTTTGTGAGTTTTGAAGGAGTGCAAGTCACTGCAGTCGATGACTATATTGTGGAGTTTACGTTAAAAGAGCCCTATCAACCTTTTTTAACCAGCTTGACCGTGGGTGTCTTGCCTGAACATATCTGGCTATCAATTCCGGTAGAACAAATTCGTCTGACAAAGTGGAACTTGCAACCTGTTGGCACAGGGCCTTTCCAATTTAAAAAGTTTGTCAAAGACGACACCGGTTTTGTGCGCCGCTATGAGTTGCAACGTTCCCCGAAGTTTTATCGCAATGCGCCATATATTCAAGACTTTGTTTTTGAGTTCTTTCAAGGATACGAAGGCGAGTTTGGGGCAATTCAGGCATTGCGTGAGCAAAAGATTGGTGGTTTGGACTTTGTTCCGTCCAACTTGCGTGACAAAGTGAAACGTAAACACATCGAGATTCATACTGCTCAACTGCCGCAGTATACCGCTCTGTTTTTCAATCAGGAAAAGCAGCCGGCGCTTCAGACTCTTGAGGTCAGGAAAGCGCTTGTATATGGTTTAGACAAAGATCGCATCTTACGTGAGAGTCTTGACAACGAAGGCGAAGTGATCTATAGTCCTGTGCTTCCAGGCTTTCCCGGATATAGCACCTCGACTGAAAGACTTCCGTATTCACTGGACGAGGCAAACAAGTTGCTTGATGGTGTATGGAAACGTATTTCTGCTGAAGAATATCGGGAAAAACGACGAGGTGAAATTTTGGAAGAGCTGAAGAAGCAGTTTTTGACAACCGTGACGACAAGTACGACTGAGGGCGCGACGACTACTCCTGCTGTCGAAATCCCATCGTCAACTCTGCAATTGCTTGAAGAGACAGCGACAACCCACCTCAACGAAGAACTGAACGAAGCACAAACATTTTATCGACAAGACAAGGAGGGGAGCATTATTGAGTTGCGACTGGTGACCGCAGACACACCGGAATATGCCCAAGCGTCACAACTTATTGCCGGTTTTTGGGAAGAGATGGGAGTGAAAGTCGACGTAGAGCGAGTTGATCCCAAAGAAGTTGCACGGAACGTTCTCAAAGAACGCGACTACGATGTTCTGTTATACGGAGTAATTATCGGCAGTGATCCGGATCAGTATCCATTTTGGCACTCAAGCCAGGTGACATTTCCGGGTTTGAATTTGGCTCAGTATGTCAACCGAACGGTTGATGAGTTATTGGTGAAGGCACGTGAGACAGGCGATGTTGCTCAACAGAGTGATTTGTACAGCAAGTTTCAAGAACAAATTTTGAAAGATCAGCCGGCAATTTTCTTGTACAGACCGATTTATCGGTATGCGACAAGCGACGACGTCAAAGGAATTTCTATTACTCGTGTCTTTCATCCAGCCGACCGATTTGTAAATGTCACGGACTGGTATATCAAGACAAAAGGCGAGTGGCATTAAAACAAACGAAGAAAAAGTACGGGGATGTGGCGGAACTGGTAGACGCGCTAGCTTCAGGAGCTAGTTCTCGCAAGGGAGTGGGAGTTCGATTCTCCCCATCCCCACACATAATTTCATTTATTAGAAGATTCGTCTTCATCATCTTAGTATAGTATGACTCCAAAAAGAGTAGTGCGTCGGGGCGTTACCCCGCGCATGCAATCAAGAAGCGGCATGATACCTCGTCAGGTCGCCTTTGGCGCTGGAAACAACAGCGCAAAACCGTTCGAGGGACGAAACAGTGGCGCGTTGGCAAAACAGCGTCAGCGTTTTCCCATTCGGACATCTCGCCCGGTCCAACAGTCGACTGAACAGTCGCAGGATATGCGGCCACGCAACGGGTTTGTGGCACCAATTGAACAGGGTGTTCTTCGTATTATTCCTATCGGCGGGTGTGAAGAGGTTGGCCGCAACATGACAGTGTTTGAGTACGGCGAAGATATTATTATTGTTGACATGGGACTGCAGTTCCCGGAAGAAGACATGCCAGGTATTGATTACATCATACCGAACATGCGCTACTTGCAGGGTAAAGAAAAACGAGTTCGGGCAGTTGTCTTTACGCATGGCCACTTGGATCATATCGGCGCAGCTCCATTTTTGTTGGAGAAGTTGGGATATCCTCCGGTGATTGCGCGTGACTTGACCCTCGCATTGCTTAAACACAAACAAGACGACTACGAAAAGGGGAGTGTCAAACGGCTCAAAACAATTCGTGTTGGAAATTTAAATGACACTATCCAACTTGGAAATCTGCGACTTGGATTTTTTCAGGTCGAACATTCGATTATGGACTCCATGGGTGTGTCGATTCAAACCCCGGTTGGAACCATTTTGCATCCGGGTGATTGGACCATGGAACGTGACAAAGACGGCAAAACACACTTACGCTACGAACACTTACAAAAAATGCCATCACCGCGAGTGTTGATGTTGGAAAGTTTGGGTTCGTTGAACGAAAAACGTCATGGCACCTACGAAGAAATGTACCAAAACCTCTACGGAATTTTGGATCGTGCTCCGGGTCGTGTGATTGTTGGCACGTTTTCTTCTCAGGTGGAGCGTGTGAAGTGGATTATCTATGCTGCAGAAAAACTTGGTAAAAAGGTTGCACTCGATGGCTATAGCATGAAGATGAATATTGAGATCGCACAGGAACTCGGCTACATCAAAGCACCAAAAGGCGTGATGATCGATATTAAAAATATTGATAAGTATCCGCCAGGTAAAGTCGTGGTTGTGTGTACCGGAGCGCAAGGTGAGGAGAACGCCGTGTTAATGCGCATTGTGAACCGAACCCACCGCTCGTTGCAACTTCAAAAAACAGACA
>MFQB01000041.1:21845-22509 GCA_001784275.1 Candidatus Magasanikbacteria bacterium RIFCSPHIGHO2_02_FULL_47_14 | reverse complement strand
TTTTTTGTACTATTCAGCTACGGCACTCCCTTTTTGTCTCCCAATCTCATCGGTCGGAATAGAGATATCCAACGCCCTCGAAGAAGCGGTAAGTGACTGGTTGATGAAGGCGTCTTTTCCTGTTACAACCAGGTCTTTGACAAGCACCGGACTCATGCCAACCATGCCAGCCCCAGGCGTCAAGGCAAGTTCGATATATAAGCCAACTGTGGTATGTGCGGCAATCTCGTTCGCATCCCATGAAATTGTCCGACTCTTCGCATCAAAAGTTATATCTTTTCCATGACTGACGCTGGTCCGGCCGGTCCAGGCAACCGCACCCGGCAATGTCGCACGGAATCGCACGTCCTCAACATCACTCGATGCGTTTGTGATTTGAATTAACGCCCAATATTTTGTCTCTTTTCCTACAACCGGCGGCAGCGGTCCTCGGCCAAGCTGGTCTCCTTCGTCAGTATAATATCGGAGTTCTGCCCCCATGTTGATATTTGTACCAATGGGTAGGGACGCAGAGGTAACGGTTGTTTGGTACGAACCCTCGGGGACACCTTCAACTTGTGCTGTGACGGCTGAATTCAAGTTCAACACGACATCGGTACCCTGTGGAGAAGACTTTATTGGTACTACAACCGGGAACGATACGCTTTGGCCTGCAGGTATCGTT
>MFQB01000041.1:19048-21543 GCA_001784275.1 Candidatus Magasanikbacteria bacterium RIFCSPHIGHO2_02_FULL_47_14 | reverse complement strand
GGCGAATGCCTGCCTCCGGTCCATCAAATGGGATACGCAACGGCGGAAGCATACGGTCACCGGTATTTTTGAAGGTAATTGTTATCGGAACTGCCCCGGATTGCAATATGGCACGCGGCGCTTGAAGTTCGGTTTCAAGGACCGATCCACGCAAGATACTCAACAGCCGGACTGTCTTTGACTCACGAATTGTCCTCATGGGCTGGGTGTAGGAAAAGTTTGCAACAGTTGAAATCTCCTCGCCGGGTTGGCCATAAAACCAGCCTGAGACCGTTTCAGTCCCTTCTTGTTTTGGCTGCACAGGATCGATCGCTCCAGCTTTTTCTCCATCAAGAACAAATCCAGGCGGGAGTTTGAAAGAAATCGACGGCGACTCTAAAATCACGTCACTCATGTTTTTATATGTCAAGGTGAAGGTGACATAGTCACCGCTTTTTACTCGCTCCTCAGAAGATGAAAATGATAGTCGCACCAAGTCGGTAACACCTGGGTCGTATAAAAACCAAAAGATTGTCGCACCAAGTAACACCACCATCGATGCCAGGAGCATCATGTCTATGGCAAATAATTTTTTGGCATGCGCAAAAGTAAGGTGGTATCGCAACTTATAGTGCAGTTCAGCAGCGTGAATAGGGGAGAGAAGGAGTGCGGCAAACCACTTGTGCGGCGTATGCACAAAGTGATGTCGTGTGAAATATGTCTCGAAGAACTTCATGTTCACGTATTATACTGTTTTGCCTGGTGAAGAACAAATAAACCCTGCTAGGCAGGGTTTTGGTCATCTTTTTCTTCAGCATCTTTTCTCTTTACGCTTTTGCTGCTGGGAGAGTATAATTTATTTGATATATTCCATTGATGCACAAACTGGCCTATGCCATGTTCATTGGATTTATTTCTTACAGTGGTTTTTTCTTGTGACCAACGAACCAGACTCTCAAAGTTGAGCTTATACCGTCCGGCCACCACAATATAGGTGATCTCATCGTCACGAATGGCACGGCGTATCGTCTGTGTGGATACCCCGAACAGCCGGGCTGCTTCAGAGATCGAAATGCGTATAATTTCTTTGGGGTCTTCCATATATTTTTGTCTACTATATAGTATACAAAAACTACGAAATAAAACAAGTGGGCGAGTTTTTGTCCCGGAAAAGCGGCGGATACTCGAATATTGTATACACTAGTGTATACAAAAATAGTAAAAAATAAGTATATACAATTGTATACAAATAACCAAAAAAGTATACACTAGTGTATACAAAAATATGAAAATATATGGAAACTGCAATCCGGCCAAATGGTGGTTAGTGCCGGACCGCAACTGAGAAATTATCCAGTCCGCCCCCTTCCTTTTTTTCGTATTTTTGGTATACTGGTCTGGTCTCAAAAGACCGCTTATTCTGCGCATTTTTGGCTGTAGGTGTAACACTTTTATCTTTTCCACGTCTTTTATTATGTCCAGGTTGGCAAGACAGTTTGACGAACGACGCCTGCTATACCGCATCATTACAAAAAAGGATCCTGATGCTTTTGCCAAGGTATACGACCAATATATCGAACGGATTTACCGATTCGTATACTTTAAAATTAGCAGCAAGGAAGAGGCGGAAGATATCACGAGTGATGTATTTCTCCGTGTGTGGAACTATCTGGTTGATGGACACGAGAAGCAGATCCAAAGTTTGAGCGGGCTGTTGTATACCACCGCTCGTCACGCAGTCATTGACGCCTATCGTGAACGAGCAAAACGGCCGGTTGTTTCATTGGAAGTTGCATCTGAGATTGCTTCATCTGAGGTAACACTGCAGCAGACGAACGAGCAAATCGAACAAAAAGATACATTCACTCGGTTGGTGGCCGATATGCGCAGTTTGAAACAAGAATACCAGGAAGTGCTTCTTCTCAGGTATGTCGAAGAGTTATCGGTTGGAGAGATCGCAGTGATTGTGGGGAAAAGCAAAACAAACGTCCGAGTATTGCTTCATAGATCTTTGAAGAAATTAAAAGAACAGCAAGACACCAAATACATATGAAGGTTCTGAGAGAACAACTCAAGACGCTGAAGACGACTGCCCCTGAGATGCGTCCTGACCGCGAATGGGTGGTTGCGACACGGTCAGCACTTTTCCAAAAGATACAGCGTGATGTGGCAACGGAAAAAAGCTCTCTGTTCGGAGCGGTTGTCCCACTCTTTTCTTTGTTTGACACGTCACGGCTGAATCTGTTTTTGAAAGGCGCACTTGCGCTTGTTTTGGTTTTTGGCGTTACCATCAGCGGCTGGGTCGCAGGTGTGAGCGCGTCATACAATAGTTTGCCCGGTGACTTTCTCTATAATGTAAAGTTGGCAACGGAAAAAACCCAGGTTGCGGTTGCCAACGCAACCGGCGACAGCGAGACGGCGATCGATCTCCAGTTTGACTTCGCTGAACGCCGAGTGAAAGAGATTGAAAAGGTGAGTGCCGAGCCACATCGTGTTGCTGCGGCCACAAGGCAGTT
>MFQB01000041.1:14033-18945 GCA_001784275.1 Candidatus Magasanikbacteria bacterium RIFCSPHIGHO2_02_FULL_47_14 | reverse complement strand
TGCAGAGTTGAAGGTGGCGACAGATCAGGCAGATACTGCCACGACACAAAATACATTGTTAGACGTAAAAAAGGTCGTCTCTGACGCCAACGTCGAGGCGATCGGTGTTTTGAGCGCCAAAGACCCGGAACAGGCAAAAAATTTGGTTACACAAAAAGTCGAGCAGATTCTGCGTGATGCGGCAACAGCAAAGGCAACGGTAGAAGAGGTAAAAAAAGTTTCTGATGCCGCCACATCGACTTTGGCAGTGGTTACCACGTCGTCACCAAGCACCACAATAATGACAACATCTTCTGTAACCACCTCCATGAGCTCTTTGACATCAACCGCAACAGGGACTGCTTTGTCATCGTCAAGTACGAACGAACTGGGGAAGACATCTTCAACCACCGGGGAGATTTTAACGAAAGCGGTAGCACAAGTGGGCCAAACTGTGGGGCAGCTTCAAGAAGTCGCGCGCCAGGTGCAGGAGTTGGTTCAGGGAAATAAGCTCAGCGAAGCGGTGGAACAACTCAAAGTGTTAAACACATTTACAAAGACAAATGATCAGACCCTAGCTGAAGTCAAAGACCGGACAGTAAAGTTGCCGGCCCCGGTTATTGCTCCGGTTCAGCCGGTGTTGTCTCCGGAAACGAGTGTAAACAAAACCCCGTAAGAGGTGTTCACGTGTTTTTTCCTTACTGAAAGTGGTGGCACCACGCAGGGACGAGACACGTGTGCATCGCACACACAAGTATTATTTAAAGCCGATCTCTTTCTATATGGCAGCCGGCTTCCTCAACGATATGGGGCGGCTTCTGCCATATAGTACTCTCTTACCAGAGAGAATGGGGATCAATGGCATTGGGGTGTCTTAACCCCAGGTGTATGTTTGAAAGGGTCGGCCCCGCCATGCGGGGGATATACACATCTCATAAACCTGTTTCTTTTCTTGACCTCCGCTCTGCGGGGTGCGCTCGAAAAGAAACGAAAAAGGTCTAATCAGCATTATGACAGATGTAATTCGTTTAACACGGAAAGCATTCACATGGTCAGTCGTGCTGTTGACAATCGTGTGGAGCGTTGGCGTTGCTGCTCTTATTCCAGCAGTAGCCCAAGGTGCCACCCCAGACGTAAGCGCCGGTGACTTGATTAAGTTCCCAGGCAGCCCAGCCGTCTACTTGCTCAACGCTGACTTGCAACGTGTTTACTTTCCAAACTCAGACGTGTTCCATTCATGGTTTCCAGATTTCTCTGGCGTGATTGAGATGCCGGCTGACGCTGTGAGTAACTTCCCAGCACCAAGCATGGCACCATTCGGTGTCAACTACCGCCCAGGATCAATGGTCGTTCGTCTTGAAATTTCTCCAGACGTATTCGCAGTTGAACCGGGCAACAAGTTGGCAAAAGTTGGCAGCGAAGCGGTTGCCAAGGCATTGTACGGTGATCGATGGAATGTTGTGGGTGAAAACCTCGCATTCATTGGTGACGTATTTTGGCCAAACTACGCTGGCCGCGGAGCCGATCTCAGCGAAGCAAAACCACATGATGGAATGCTCGTGAAGAAGGCGGGAGAGACAGATCTCTACTTTGTGAAAGATGGCGCACTCAGCCGAGTTGAGGGCAGCCTCTCAGCAGCCGCAGCAGGTGATGTTCGCACTGTAACCGCAGAAGTGTTTTCAACACTTCAGGTTGCAGCAGGTACTGTAACCGCAGGATCTGTGGTTCAGAACCCAGCACAAACTGTTGCTGGTCAAACACCATCACCAACCCCAACTCCAACACCAGCAGCAGGTAACCTCTCAGTGAGCTTATCTGCAAACACACCAGCAGGTGGCAACGTACCAATTAACGTTGATAACGTTGTCTTCTCCAAGTTCGTGTTTACAGCCGGCGCTGGTGCCGATGTGAAAGTCAACGCAGTCCGCATCGACCGCAGAGGTCTTGGTGCCACTGGTGACTTTACCTCAGTGACCTTGTATGATGGCCCAACCAAGTTGGGAACCTCAAAATCATCATGGACCTCTGATGGATACATGAACTACAACATTCCAGGTGGTTGGACAGTCCCAGCCGGTACGTCAAAGACATTGACTATGGTCGCTCGTCTTGACACCGCAGGAACCTACAACGCCTTGGGTGTTGGCGCAGTTACCCTCTCAGCAGGAACTGTCTCCGGTCTTCCAGTCTTTGGAAACGAAGTGACAGGTGTGAACGTGAGCGTCGGTACAGTGACCGTGACCGGTCAGGGTACAACCTCACAGACCAAGAACATCGGAATAAACGATGTGACTCTTGCTCAATTCCGCCTTGCTTTGAGTGGAGTTGAAGACGGTAAGTTGATGTCAGTTCGTTTGAAGAACAAGGGAACTGCATCAGACAGCGATGTTGCCAACTTGTACCTCTTCCGCGGCGCTGAACAGCTCGCAGGTCCGGTACAGATGTCAGGTGACTATGTCTCTTTCGAGCTCTCAGAAGCATACGCATTGCTGAAGAGCAAGAACACCGACTTCAAAGTGATGGGTGACATTGCAGGTGGCGATGCACGAACCATCGAGTTCGTCCTCGATGACACCACAGACTTGGCTGTTGTCGGCAATATCTACAACACCAACATGAGTGTTACTGCAGGTGATTTCGATGGCACAGCAGATGCCGGCACAACCATCACCACTGTTGATGGCGCTGAATTGAACATCGCATTCTCAAGCGTTGCGCTTGACACACCGGATGATCGCGACGATGTCGAGTTTGGTCGTCTGACCTTGTCAGCCGGTGCAACCGATGTCAAGATCACTGAAACGATCTTCAAGATCGACGAAACCGATGGCAACAGCGACGCTTCAGACAACAAAGATGTTGATGAGTTCGAGATGGTTGACAATGCAGACGGCAGCCTCTACACCGGCGCTATGACAGACGGTGGAGACGGCAACGCTGCCGATGAAACATGGACCTTCGACGATGAGATCTATCTCGTTGCCGGTCAATCACGTGTCTTCATCTTGCGTGGAGACCTCCCAACCGGTATTGGTGCCAATGACGCATACAAAGTCACCATGACAGTCAACACCACGAACATCGTGGCAGAGACTGTTCCAGAGGGAGACGCAGTTAACAACTTCTCAGTCGGAAGTATTGCCGGCAAGATTATTACTGTGAAAGCTCCGGAAGTCACTATCCGTTCAACCGACATGAACGCCCAGGACGCAGTGATCAACCAAGAAGATGTCGTCATCTTTAATGGATCACTCGAAGCCAACCCGGCCAGCGATGCCCGCATCGAACGCATGCGCTTCGAAGGTGGTAACACCGCTGCCGGTAACATCACAGTCGTCGCAACCAATATGGATGCTGACAACTGGTCAGAAGTTGGTTTCTACACCTGGAACAAGGCAACCGAGGCCTGGGATCTCCAGGAACTGTTGACCTCAGCCGACCTCACAGACGGTGAGCTCGACTTCAACAGTCTCGACTTTGTCGTTGCAGCAGGTTCAGTAAACAAGATGAACTTCCTTGTGAAAGGTAAACTCCGAAATGTGTTTACAGCCAACACAACCGTTCATCTCCAGCTTGACACAGTCACAGCTCGTGATACAGACAACGACACCATTACTGCGAGAAACTCAGCCGGCACGGCAATTGCCAGTGGCGCTGAGCTCGAAATCGTGGGTTCAACCACATTGCGTGCTCAAGGTGTCTTGTACGTGTCAATTCGCAACGCCGACTCCGGATTCAACAAAGACAGAATCTTGCTTGCCGGTGACAGCGCATGGGTTGGTAAACTCCGCCTGAGAGCAGACTTTGAAGATGTTCTCGTGCGCGACTTGAAGTTGACCAACTCGACAGCCGACGACGAAGATTCAGCTGAATCAGTCTGTCTCTACTCAGACACAGTTGCTGACGCAGCTCATCTCGTTGCCTGCACCAGCCCTGACTCCAATGACATTGCATTCTTCAATGACATTGACAAGGTTATCACACAGGGTACCCATGATTGGTACATCTATGTGAACTCACGCCGCACCGGTGATGGCGCAAGTGAAACCGCAGACTCACACGATGTGTTCGAAATGCGCGTTTCAACTTCAAGCGACGACGTCGTTGCTCGTGGTCAAGCCTCTGGCGAAGACCTCGCATTCGGTGACGTCGACAGCACTGCAGACGCCGGAGAAATCGTCCTTGATGGCGATCTCGATGGCACCTTCGATGAAGTTGCAGATGCAACCACAGCCTACACGAAGAAATTCGACGTGGCTGGTTCCAAGATCACTGATGTTGACCTCGTGTCGTCATTTGGCGGTGAGACTGTTGACACAGTCTTGAATGGAACAGGTACTTACACCTTGGCTATCTTGAAGGTGGTCACTGCCGCCAACCAAAATGCCGATGCCAATGGCGAAGCATTGAAGCTCGGCTTTGGACGGCTCACCTTTGACGTCGATAAGTTTGCCTCTACCACACTGAGTGGCGGCACCATCCGACGTATCAATGGTACACAGGCAGCAGCTGCATTGGATATCAGCGGAAACGACGGCGTTGGTGAGAGCGGAGACTGGTTCCTCGCTTCAGCCACATCAAGTCTTGCCGCCGATGGCCAGGTTGATGCCGGTCAAACCGCATACTTTGTGGTGAAGGGAACAATCAATGCCCTGAACGGCGGTACAGGTATCGTTGACCATATCCGTGTCAGCCTTGAGAGCTTCGACTCCGGTACGAATAACATCGACTGGATCGATGGCTACGAGGGAACGACAGGTACGGACTTTGACTACCTCCGCCTCGACAAGTCCTCAATTACCGGTACTCGGCTTGCCGAGAGCCTCTAATCTGGTCTTGAGTAGCGGTTCCTCAACCGTGTGTTGAGAGAATCAAAACACGTCCCCCGGCTCAAACCGGGGGGTTGTGTTTTGAAAGGGGGTTGCGTATACTA
>MFQB01000041.1:13916-14023 GCA_001784275.1 Candidatus Magasanikbacteria bacterium RIFCSPHIGHO2_02_FULL_47_14 | reverse complement strand
TTATCGCTTTTTTTGTTATGTCTTCTCAACGTCTTGACCGGTGGATTCGCGTCTTGATCGGTGCGACTTTTTTTATTCCACTCGTGGTACTGCCCGCGTATTTTATC
>MFQB01000041.1:0-13874 GCA_001784275.1 Candidatus Magasanikbacteria bacterium RIFCSPHIGHO2_02_FULL_47_14 | reverse complement strand
GTGGTCTTGATGACAGCAGCGTTTGTCTTACTGCTCTATAAAAATCGGGCTCGCTATCGCATGACATCATCGCCGCTGCATGTCGCAGTACTCTTGTTTTTTTTGACCTTTGTCGTGTCGACCTTTACCGGCGTCGATTGGTACAAAAGCTTTTGGGACAATCACGAGCGCATGTTGGGCGTCTTTACCCTGTTTCACTATGTCTTGTACTATCTCATTGTCAGCACCGTGATACGTGGCTGGCCGGAGTGGCAAAGGTTTTTTCGATTGTTTCTCGGCGCAGGCATGCTGGTGATGCTGGTTGGTTTGATTCAAAAAATAAGTCCCGATTTTTTGTTAAATCGTGGCAGTGTGCGCATCTCGTCCACCCTTGGCAACCCAATCTATGTGAGTGGCTACGGATTGTTTTTAATGATGGTCGGATACTTGTTGTTTGTCCGAACAAAAGAAACGGCATGGCGCTGGTTCTCGATTGTTGGCATAGCGCTTGGTTTTTCAGGCATTATAGCAAGCGGTACCCGAGGTAGTTTACTTGCATTTCTTGTCAGCTTGCCGGTGCTGCTCATCAGTTATCACTTTTCTTTAAAAGGAGAGGGGAGACGGATTGTCAAATGGCTTTCGATTATGATCGCTGCCGGCGGTGTTCTACTCGGTGTGCTGTTTTTTTTCCGAGAGACAGGATTTGTGAAACAGATGCCCGGGATCGGGAGATTGTATGAGACCTCATTTCATGAATTTTTGGGAAGTGCGCGTGCTCAGGCATGGGGGATTGCCTTTGAGTCGTGGAAAGAAAGACCGATTCTCGGATGGGGACCGAATAACTTTTTTTACGCTTTTAACAAACACTATACCCCAAAATTTCTTGAGTACGGATGGGGAGAGACTTGGTTTGATAACGCACATAACATCGTCATGAATACCATGGCCGATCGCGGTATTGTCGGGTTGATCATCTATATTGGGCTGTTTGTCACTGCGGCCGTGATGCTGGTTCGAGCCTTTCGCAAAGGAAAGATTGACCCGCATCTTCTCTCCATTGGCATGGCATTTTTGGCCGCACACTTTGTGCATAACGTTTTTGTCTTTGAAAATCCGACGTCATATTTGTATTTCTTTTTCTTTTTGGCATTTTTGCATGAGCAAACCGGGGGTGCGCCAGAGGCAGGCTCTCAAGAGAAACGTACCCCTTCTTCATTTCTGATAGGTGGTGTGTGGGTCATTGCTTTTTTGATTATCTGGATGACGAACATCGGGGCTGCGCGCGCGAATACCAAAACGTTGCGAGCCGTTCAATTTTTGTCTTTAAACCGCACTGAATCACTCGCTTTGTTTGACCAGGCACTTTCTCTCTCGTCTCCGCATGTCGATGATATTCGCAATGACTTTGCGCGCTCTGTTGCAGAAGCGGTGATCCCTTATGTTCAGGCCGGACAGACACAGTTTGCCGCTCAGTTGATTGATCGCAGCCTCGCTGAGTTACAAAAGAACCGAGTGTTGCATCCGCTGGATATCCGTGTAAATGTTCTTCAGTCCCAGCTTCTGATTTTGAGCGCCCAACTGACCGGCAAAGCATTTTTTTATGACCAGGCGGTTGTTGAACTGGAAGATGCGTTGATCAAGTCTCCACAGCGACAGCAGCTCTATTACCAGTTGGCGGCCATTCAGTTTGAACGAGGCCAGGCAGATAAAGCCATTGAGTTGTTACGCACAACCATAGAGGCTGACTCGAATGTGGGTGAAGGATGGTGGAGGCTTGCAAGCGTATATCAACTCTTGGATATGAAACAGGAAGCACTTGCTGTATTTGAAGAAGCCGATGTGCGCGGAGCACGATTTGATGCAAATGGAAAACAAGTGCGCGCACGGATTATTGCAGCTCTTGCACCCGCAAGCACGACCAACTAATCGTATGGAACAACGGGACTCTGAGGAGATCGTGCGGAAGTACTATAATACACGACAACATATCGAGGCCTATCGGAACACAGGTTTGATTGTCTGTGAACAGCAGATTTTTGATATGTTTCTTCGACCAACTGATCGGGTGTTGGATATCGGATGTTTTGTCGGAAGAGTGTCTTTTGCCCTTGCAAAGCGGTGCGGATTTGTTCTTGGAGTGGACATTGCAGAAGATGGCATTATGCAAGCGCGCGAGAAAAAGAGAGCGGAAGGGTTTGAGAATTGTGACTTTCAGATTGCCTCTGCTCAAGAGCTGCCGGCAGATGACGGATCATTTGATGTAACGCTGCTCGCATATAATTCACTTGAGTGTATGCCGGGGAAAAAACAGCGAGAATCCGCACTTGCAGAGTGCTTTCGCGTACTGAAACCGGGCGGACATGCAGTACTCAGTGTTCATAATCGATGGCATTCCAGATACCTCCGTGTCCTTGCCGTGTACGATACTGTCCGTCTTATCTATCGCCTTCATCACCGACTTGGATCGATGCTCTTGAGACAACTTCAAAAACACTGGACGTTTCTTCATCCTGATATGCTCACGCACGAGCGGCATACAATATTTGAACAGATGGCAGGCAGTGTTGCGGTGTGGCCCGTGTATTTTTATTCCCGAAGTGAGATAAAACGTCAGCTCCGAAGTATGGGATTTCGAGATATTCGTATCTTCCAAATTGATGCTCAAGACCCATATACACAGCAGGGAAGAAGCGCTGCTGTACGTTCGCGACCTCGTCCGAGTTTTTTTGTACCAGGATATTATATTGTTGCGACTAAATAGACTATGCACTCTTCGATTGTCACAGATATCGAGTCAACTTTGGTTCAGATGACTCAGGTATATGCGTCATCTGTCGGCACGTATCCGTCGCTTCAGCCGGAGTACCTGGCCGCGTATCAACAGTATAAGGCATCGCGCGGTTCAAAAGTAAGACTGCTCTGTTTTTGGGAAGACGAAAAACTTATCGGCTATCTTCCATTTGAAGTGCGAACGCGGTGGGGTGTTCGTATGCAAGTTGCCTTTCTTCCTGTATGTGTTGGAGAGTCAGAGGTGGCGTACGTCCCGCTACTGCAACAGGCGGTTGATATTCTTTCCGGTTTTTTGCGGCGCACTGTTTTTCGAACACACCCTCATGATCCATATATAACCGAGGCGCTTTCTTTCCTTGATAGACGCGGTGCACGCTCCATTGACTTTGTTACTCATATCGTTGATGAAACCTCTCGGCCCGGCAAGACAGTTCGTCAACTTGTGAGAAAGGCAAAAAATGCCGGGTGTACGATTCATGACGACTGGTCCAGGCGCATCTTTGATAGTTTTTACGAGGCATGCATAAGACAAAGCAGAGAAAGGAAACACGTTGCGGTTGATGGGTCTGCAGACGACGTGTATATTTTTTTTGACTCTTTGATTAAAAAAAATATTGGTGCGTTTCTGTACGTCCGTGATGTCGCCGGTACCATTGTCAGCGGGTATCTTCTTGTATACGACACCCAAACGTGTGTTCACGTATTTGGAGCTACATCGAACCAAGGGCTTGAGTTGTATGCAGGCTATCTCAACACAGATGCCGCTGTGTCCTGGTGTATGAAGCGCGGGATCACCTTTGATCTGTATGGGGTTGTTAAAGACCCTCGGATGCAGAAGTACCAGGGAGATTTTACCTATGGATTCAAAAAAAAGTGGGGCAAAGAGGTCGCGGTTCCCCAACGAGTGTGTGCCGGATTTTTTTTAAGTTCGATCGAGGCGTTTTTGTTTCAGTTGATGTACAGACGATATGACAGATAAGACGTTGGTTGTTATATACGACGTTCCATACGCCGATACCCCAGGTGGGTTTAAGATACTCTGGGGGTACAGCGGATATTTTAAACAGATTGTTACACTATCTGAGTTTTTTGCCGACGCTGTCGTATTTGCTCCGCGCATTGCTCCGGAGCATAGTGAGTTGGAGGTCGTTGGCGAGTCCAAGGTTCGGTTTCAGCCGCTGTCAGAGGGTGTTCATGGGAGTAAGACCTCTTTCTTCCGTTACGCGCCGCATTATCTTACACACATCACGCGTGCAATTGAGAACCACAAACACAATGCGTTTTTTCTTGCCTTTGTTCCAGGGTCGATGATCGGATTATGTGCGGCATGGAAGTTAAAACGAGCAGGAGTGCCGTACGCACTTCGAGTGACGTCGTATGTCGGGAAAGAGTTTGGCGTTCGTGGTGGTGTGTTGCGAAATACAGTCGCGGCCATAGTACAGCCCTGCGTTGACTTTTTCATGCGGCGACTTTTGAGTAACACAGTATCTTTTTATTCCGGAAAAGTGTTATATGCCGGCTTACCCGGGACGCACCTGCCTGTTATTTCTTCGAGTTTTGACGAGAACATTATTCAGCTTCACGACCCTAAGCCAATACACACACCACTTCGGCTTTTATATGTTGGGATGATCGAGCCGCGCAAAGGAGTTCTCTATCTGCTTGAGGCGCTGCGGCAGCTTTTGGACGAGGGGCATGACTCTGAACTCCGGATCGTTGGAGGAGAGATCGGAAAACCTTACAGGCATGAGCTTGAGAGACGAGTGAAGGAGTTGCAGCTGGAGAAACACGTGACATTTGTCGGCTGGGTGCCCTTTGGCAACCGGTTGTTTGAACACTATCGCTGGGCAGATGTTTTTGTGTTCCCTACGTTATATGATATTCAAGGAAAGGTTCAACTCGAGGCCATGGCCCACGGTGTGCCAGTCGTTGCGACCGATGTGGGAGGTATTGGCGCGATTGTGAAACACGAGGTCACCGGATTGCTGGTCAAGCCGGGGTCGGCCGAGGCGCTCTGCAGCTCGTTGATTCGTATAAAAAGAGATGATACACTTCGAGAACATTTGGTGCGCAGTGGGTATGGTACGGCCACACATGCGACCATTGAGCGGCAAACCCGGATAATGCTGGATCATTTGCGCGCTATTTATCCAGATTTTTTCTCTCAGATTATATGATTCCAGTCTCACAGCCACACATAGGACAAAAGGAAAAAGAGTATGTTGCCGATGCGGTTGAGAGCGGGTGGGTATCGTCGAGCGGTGCATACATTGGGAGGTTTGAGACTGCTTTGCAAAGCTATCTTGGCGCCCCGCATGTGCTATCCACGTCGAACGGCACCACTGCTTTGCATCTGGCCCTTTTGGCGATTGGTGTTGGACCTGACGACGAGGTGATCATTCCCGCCTCATCTTTTATAGCAACAGTGAACGCGGTTCTGTATGTTGGAGCGACGCCGGTCTTTGTTGATATTGAGGAGCATGCGTGGGGGATTGCGCCTGACCGTATTGAAGAAAAGATAACCAAGAAGACAAAGGCAATTATTGCGGTTCATCTGTATGGGTATGGTTGCCATATAGCGCATGTGAAAGAAGTTGCCGATGCGCATGATCTCTGGCTCATTGAGGACAATGCGGAGAGTATTGGCGCGACGTGGCAGGGCACAAGACTTGGGACTGTTGGTGACATTGGCATCTATAGCTTTTACGGCAATAAGATTATTACAACAGGTGAGGGAGGAGCGGTAAGTACAGCCAACGGCGACCTCTTTGAAAGAATGAGTATACTCAAGAACCACGGACGCAAGACAAATGGAGAATATATTCACGAGATGTGCGGTTATAACTATCGTATGACGAATATGCAGGCCGCGCTCGGATGTGCGCAACTTGAGCAGATCGATGATTTTCTTGCTGCTCGCCGGCATATTGAAGAGTTGTATGATGGGATGCTTGGTACCTTTTTTACTCGTCAAATAGAATACCCAGACACAGCGCATGTTATGTGGCTATACTCCGGGCTGGTGCCGGTGAATGTGGGTGTCGATGCGGTGCGTGTCTACCTTAAAGAACGTGGTGTTGATACGCGTCCGCTGTTTTATCCGATGAACAAGATGCCATATATGGACCCCAGCCTCCGGTCAGAGGAGTATCCGATGGCAACGCAGTTGTATACACGGGGCGTAACACTCCCCACGTTTGTTGGTTTAACAGACAGACAGATTGAAACTGTCTGTGAACACCTGCAAGCAGTCTGTAAATGATGAGCATCTATGAAAACGATTTTTGCTTTTTGTCCAATTTTTTACCCACATATGGGTGGCGCTGAGCGGACGGTCTATGAACTGTACTCTCGACTTGTTCGAGATCATGGGTATACGGTTTTTTTGGTAACGATTAATACAGAAGATGCGGCGAAGACGGAGGTGCTCGATGGGGTCCATGTCTACCGTGTGGGACGACAGATGCACAATAAGTATGTGAAGTTTTTTTTACTGCAGTGGTGGGTACTGATGGCATATCTCAAAGGACGAAGGTCATTTTCGTTTGATATGATCCAGGTGCATTATGCATTTCCGGCTTCACTTGCCATGTTTGTTCTGGCGCGCCTTACGGGCAAACCGCTTGTCATATCTGAATATCATTTTGGCACGGGTGCTGATATTTATTCCATGGATCAGAATCCGTCGTACGTCAATCGGGTCTGCGGATGGATATATCGACGTGCTGCAATGATCCTGACGATCTCGCAAGACAATAAACGTTTCATTCATCACGTGAGCGGAAGAGATGATGTCACTGTGTTAAAACAAGGAACAGACCATACTTTTTTTTCTCCCACCTATCGTGACGAAAAAGTTCGTGAGCGTCTGTTGGGAGCAGCCGACGTTCTTTTAGTAACGACATCGCGTATTAGCCCACGTAAGAACTTGGAGGAGATGATTACGGCAGTGTCCCTTTTGAAAAAAAGAGGGTATCGGGCTGTCTTGGTTATAAATGGAAAGGTAGATAAAGGGAATGCAGAATATGACAGCCGGTTGCGTGAGCAGGTTGAAAAGCTTGGACTACAGGACGTTGTAATTTTTCAGGGTTTTGTCTCGGACCAAGATTTGCGAGTCATCTATGCGTCGTCAGATGTATTTTTGTTGACATCCAAATATGAGGGGTTCGGGATTGCGAATGTCGAGGCGCTTGGGTCGGGTATTCCGGTTGTCACATACGACACCGGGGCTGCCGGAGACTTTATTACTCAATGGGAAAATGGATACGTTGTCCCTGAAAACACGCCCGAGTCTTTGGCTGAGTCTTTATCTCAGATACTGAGTGACCCGGAGAGACTTCATGCCATGAAAAAGCATGCACGCGCCTGTGTTGAAAAAGAACTCAACTGGGCACGATATGCATCCGAGCACGGTGAATTGTTTCAAACTCTTTTAAATGCATCAGTATGAAAAAAGCGCTTATCACAGGAATTACAGGCCAAGACGGATCATATCTTGCAGAGTTTTTGATCCAAAAAGGATACCAGGTTCACGGTATAGTTCGTCGTAACAGCACCCTTTTTCGATCTCGTATCGACCACTTACATACTGTCGACGAGTCAGAAACAAGTTCTTTTCTTCTTCACTACGGTGATAGCAGTGACGGAACAAACATTGCACGTTTGATTCATCAGATTCGTCCGGACGAAATATACAACCTTGCTGCGCAAAGTCATGTTCGAATTAGTTTTGATATGCCGATCTACACAGTTGACGTAGATGCGTTGGGCACGTTGCGTCTGCTTGAAATTTTGCGGTCAATCGATTGGCCAACAAAATTTTATCAAGCCTCGAGCAGTGAGATGTATGGACAAACGACTGTCGCAACGCAAAACGAAGAAACACCATTTCACCCACGCAGCCCGTATGCATGTGCGAAAGTTTACTCACACTACCAGACCGTTAATTACCGAGATAGCTATGACATGTTTGCGTGTTCCGGTATCTTATTTAATCATGAGTCACCACGCCGCGGTGAGAACTTTGTCACGAGAAAAATAACAAAGGCAGTTGCTGAAATTAAGAAAGGACTGCGCGATACTGTGGTTCTTGGAAACTTAGACGCACGACGCGACTGGGGCTATGCTCCTGAGTATATTGAAGCTATGTGGATGATGCTGCAGCAGGAGAAACCGGACGACTATGTTATCGCAACCGGAGAAGCGCATTCAGTTCGTGAGTTTTTAGCAGAGGCGTTTGGGTGTGTCGGGTTGAACTGGGAAGATCATGTGACTTTCGACGAAAAGTTTCTCCGTCCGGTGGATGTGGATATGTTGTGTGGCGATGCCTCAAAGGCAAAGGCAAAGCTTGGGTGGGAGCCGCGCACCAAGTTCAAACAGTTGGTACAACTTATGGTTGATGCAGACATGGCAGCCCTGGAACAAGGTCAATAGATATGAAGCGGGTGTTGCTTGTTGTGCATTCGGACATTGGTCGCGGGAACACGATCGGTTTTCGTTTTGGTCTTATCGCACACGCACTTGAAAAGCGCGGGATTTCATGTGATATTATCGCCCGTGCAAATTATGATCATACATTATCTGTAACCACTCCATGGTATCGGAATGTGGTTGTTCGCTTTTTCAATGCGCTGCGTATCTATCTCTTTCCGAGATGCGATCTCGTACCATACGCAGTGAAGGTGTTTGATCGATTTGTCGTTCATCAGCTCCGCAGGATGAGTGGCTATACGACCGTACACTTTGGTGAGTTTTTACCCAGGTCCATTGCATACGCAAAGTCGCAAGGCGCGCGCGTGTATCTCGATGTACCGATGGGGGACGGAACCTATGTGGAGTCATTGCCGGGAGATATTCGCGTTGGTAAGGCCAGGTCCGAAACGCCGGCACATATGACCCGGGCGATAGCGGCCGCAGATGTACTTCTGTTGCCGTCGTTGTTTGTGAAAAAGACCCTGGACTATGCAGGCTTTTCTGAAAAAAAGTTTATTGTTGTTCCATTTGGAAGTCCTTCAGTGGAGCTGAAAGAAAAAAAGAACAGTACTGACAAAGTAACATTTTTATTTGTTGGAAGTGTCAATCAACGAAAAGGTGTCGAGTACCTGTTGGAGGCATGGGAAAAAGCCGATTTGAAGGACGCCAACCTGATTTTTTGTGGAAGGGTATATGCTGAGATAAAGCCCGTGATTCGAAAGTTTCAAAGATATTCGAACATATCATTTGTCGGGTTCGTTGACCCGAAACCGTACTATATGCAAGCGGATGTGTTTGTATTTCCAACACTTTTAGAAGGCTCTGCAAAAGCAGTATACGAAGCCCTTGCATACGGATTGCCGGTCATTACCACAGAACATGCCGGGTCGGTTGTTGAGGACGGTATTTCCGGATGTATTGTCCCGGTTGCTGATCCTGATATTCTTGCAAAAAAGATACTGCTTCTTTATAATGACGTGAATAAAAGAAAAGACATGTCCGTTGCGGCGCGGAAACGGGCTATGGAGTTCCCATGGGAGCGATATGCCGACAGTGTGTTAGATGTCTATGTGTAAGATATAGGTATGAAGGTATGTTATATTACAAATGTGGCGGTTCCCGGTGTAGAAGCACAGTCCTTTCAGGTTACTGCAATGTCTGAGGCGTTTTTTAGTGTTCTCGGCAAAGACTTTTTACTGATCTCACGAAAGATGAAGGAATGCCCCGCAGTGGCCCCACCGTTTCAGTGGGTTCGTCTTCCTGCCCCCGGGCGGCTTCCACGCTCTGTCAGGTATATACTGTGTTTTTTCCAGTCTCTTCCCCATGTCGTTCGGTTTCGGCCATCGGTTATTATGACAAGAGATATTTTTTTTGCAACCGCCTATCGGCTCCTCGGGTTTCGCGTCGTCTATGACATGCACAAAAGATTTCTTACACGTATTGGAGATGTCTTATTTCGACTCATAGCAAAAAAATTACTTATTACGACTGTATCAGAGTCGTTGCAGAATTATATTGCGTCAACATACGCAATTCCAAAAGAGAAAATTTGTTTAGCAAGGAATGGAGTCTTTTTGGAACGCTTTGACGCCATTGATCGTGTGGACGCTCGTCGTCAACTGACTGGGCGGGTTCCACTGTTGAAAGACAAAAAAATTATACTGTACAGTGGGACCATGTCCGAAGGAAAGGGTTTGGATGATATTACGGCAATGGCTGAGAGAAAGAAAGATGTTTTTTTTGTGATTGTCGGCGCGCTGCACATATCCACAGCCGGTGTTGTGCCATCAAATGTGATATGCCTTGGGCATCAGGAGCACCAGGATGTTCCGTTGTTTTTAAAAGCCGCAGATGTGCTTTTGCTGCCATACTCGCGTTCACTCGGTATTTGGCAAACCCATTCAGCGTTAAAGATGTTTGAGTATATGGCAAGTGGAACGCCGATTGTCGCCTCACGGCTCGGCGCAATTTGTGAAATGTTGAATGAGTCCAATGCATTTTTATTTGAGCCTGAAAGTCTTGAGTCCTTTGAGGAAACACTTTCCTATGCTTTGGAGCATACCGAGGAGGCATCACAAAAAGCTATTCAGGCCTATGACGATATACATGAGTTCACGTGGGAAAAAAGAGTTCGACGTGTTCTTGAGTACATAAAAGTTTCTCAAGAGTCAAGAAGTTCTCGGTAGCATGCGGCATACTGCCTAGCTGTACTTTCGATCGTGAATAGTCTTGCTCGTGATCGGGCCATCTCTGAAAGCAATATTCGCTTTTCTTTTTTCGAGATCAGTTCGCGAACGCTTGTCTGGAACGCATCTGCATCGTGAAGTGGATAAAGTATCCCAGTATCACCCAATACTTCTTTGTTGCCGCCGACATCACTGGCAATGGCGGGTATGCCTGCAAATAAGGACTCAAGAAGCGTGATAGACATGCCTTCGTATCGAGAGGGAAGTAATACGATATCAAGACCTCTCAAAAATCGATGTGCGTCAGCGACCGCACCAAGCAAGAAGATATGTTTTTCCGCTCTGTATTTCTTGATGAGTGTCTGTAACTTTTTTTTGTCCGGCCCATCTCCAATGACGAAGTAAAGGATGTCAGGAATGTCCTGTGTAAGAGCGGCAATGTGTGGAATAACAAACTCAAAATTTTTTTGATACGCAAGACGCCCTACAGAACCAAGAAGAGTAGTTTGCGAGCCTGGAGCGTGGCCTGTCCGGGATAAAAAAAATTCGCGAGCTTTTTTGTTTGGAAGAAAGTGAGTGTCTTCAGGATTAAGTCCGTTGTAAATAACTCTGGACCGCTGTGCGAGGCCCATCTTTTCAGCCTCGTGCTTATTTGCTTCACTCACAAAAATTTGTTGATCCACGAACTTCGTAAGAAAACGGAATAAAAAAATATACACGCGCCGCTTCCATACCTGCTCGTGTGCTGTCGGGTCGAGCAGAGAGAGTCCTCTATGGGTGAATACAACTTTCGTATCAGTTCTCGCAAGGTGAACGCCAACTGCGCCGACGAGCGCGTTACTGCTGTTAAAGTGCACGATATCCGGCTGATCTTTTTTTACAAATTGACGTATCTCCCGGATAAAAGATAAAGATTTTATAATATTCACACCCCGACGAAGTGATCGAAAACGGTAGTGGTCAATATGTGATACGGCCATCTTTTCTTCGAGGAATGAGCCGTCCTGACCATACCCCACACATACGGACCAGCCCTTGTTTACAAGTTCACGAGCAAGACTCATGGTCGAAACCTGTGCACCTCCGATGTCAGCTTTGGTGATAACGAGTAAGATTTTATTCATAAAACTGTTCCTTGCCAATTAGGTCGGATTTCTATAGAATGGATTTTACTTAGCTTGGAGTAAAAAAACAAGTGAGATATGCCGTCGGTATGTTGAGGGAATATACGAAAAAGGTACTTCTTTGGTTGCAAAAGTATACCAAAACAGACATGCTGTACATATCTCGGCATGGTTTTTGGGTGGTAGGGGAGAAGATTTTTTTTCTTGGTATAAATTTTTTTCTTGCGGCGGCCTTTGCACGATTTTTGTCGAAAGAAACCTACGGAAACTATAAGTATATTCTTTCAATTTTTACAATACTAACCGCTTTTTCTCTTACCGGACTTAACACAGCACAAATACGAGCGGTGGCGCGTGGATTTGAGGGGTCATTTACACAGTTATTCAAGATGAAGTTGCGTTGGTCTATCGTTCCGGTTTTTATCAGCCTGGGAATTTCCGCCTATTATTATATACAACAGAACAGAGTATTTAGCATAGCAGTGCTCATCGTGGCTGTTGCGTTCCCGATTTTGAGTAGCACAGATATATATGTTGGACATCTTCAAGGGAAAAAGAAGTTTAAGCTGCTGTCACTGATAAATACAGGTAAGGAGTTTTTTTCTGCAATTATCTTGGTTACGACCCTTCTCCTTACAGATAATCTGTTTATTCTTGTTTCAGCATATCTCGGCACAGCAACTGTCTTCGCATATGGTACCTACGTATTTGTGAAGCGGTTCCAAGTCGCGAACGACAGCAGAGAGAGTGATCTTATCCCGTACGGGAAACACCTAAGCGTCATTAGTTTTTTTTCTACGATAACGAAGAATATCGATCAAGTTCTCTTGTTTCACTTTGTCGGCCCCATTCAGTTGGCGGTGTATTCGTTCGCCTCAGCATTGCCAAACCAAATACGGGGCGGACTTCAAGATTTGTCGCTGCTTGCCTTACCCAAGCTCTCCCAAAGGGACTCAGAGTACATTAAACAACATGTCTTTAAACACATTCGTCGTCTTATTATTTTTTGCGTACCGGTGGTTCTTCTCTATATAGCACTTTCACCATATCTATTCAGCCTGTTTTTCCCTGCGTATAAAATGTCCGTACCGTATAGCCAAGTCTTGGTCCTCACTCTTTTGATGCCTGTTGAAGTTTTAAATTCGGTTTTGACGTCTCAAAAAGCTATCAAATATCAGTATGTGATTTTGATATCATCTCACATTGTCCGTCTCATCTTGTTATTTGTTTTGACTGCGCTATTTGGACTATGGGGGATCGTCTGGGCAATTCTTATAGGAAGATTTCTAACCTCTATCGCACTTGCTCTGGCGATTCGGCGGATGTGATGGAAGCAAAAATAATATCCCACATCTCTTTTGCTTTCTTCTTGTGTGTGTCCGCATAACCCATGAGAGTGTTGCTGGCGATATTTCTCCGGGACGTATCCATGAGTGAGTCCAGCGCTCGGGTTATCTGTTCTGTGTTCATTTCTTTTATGTCGATAAGATTTTCACGGCATCCATATTCATGAAAGAGCGCCTCATACTTATGACTCCAACTGGTTCCAAGTGTGGGCACTCCTTGTGATAGTCCGCTGATAATGCCGTGATACCGAGAACTTATGAGCCCTTTGCAAGAACCAATAATTCCTTTTATCCTCAGCGGATCTTCTTCTTCAACGATCCTAAGGTATGGTTCTTCTTGCATCAACATTTTTGCAAATGGTACATCGGATTTTTTTTCGTGCGTCAGTATGAAACAAGACTGCTGTTTTGTCTTCATATAGCGAATGCAGGACAGCAGGAAGTTTTTATATACATCCGGGTTGCCGCTTCCTGTTTCGCGAATCATTTTCGTGTTGGGAATAATGCAAATGTCCTCGGTGTATTGTGTGCCGACGGGCGGTATCCCGGCCAGAAGTGGGGTAAAGTCAGGAAACATCTGTATGTTTTTTCTTGCTCCTGTGATCTCTGTAAGATGCGTGTACGATATACTGTCTCTTGCAAATACGAGGTCGGCCATATCGACCGCACTCGAGATATGCCGCCGCATTTTTGAGTTGGAAAACGGACCAAAGGCTTGAGGCAGCAAGATAATTTTTTCCCCATGTCTTTTCCATCTTTGAATAGACCGCGCCAAGGTTTTTGTATTCGATAGCCCCCACTGGTCACCATAGGCGAATCCTGAAGCATCGAGGACGACATCTACCTCTGTATCTAATATGAGACCGAACTGTTCACGTATAACATGGGGGATCAAGGGACCGGCATACCCCCATTGGACTCCGCGGTACCGCTTCCACAGTTTTTGGTATAGGCCAAGACGCGCTCTTTTTTCGTAG
>MFQB01000040.1 GCA_001784275.1 Candidatus Magasanikbacteria bacterium RIFCSPHIGHO2_02_FULL_47_14 | reverse complement strand
CCGTCGCAATGTTCACCGCTTTGGCATAGTTACCGGTAGCAAGGTTAAGGGTGTCAGTGCCTGCTGTTGGCACACCGCCAGAGATGGTAACCGTGCGGTCTGCGGCCGCTGCGGCAGACGCAATGTTAACCGTCATAGCGGCGGCGTTTGCGCCGTTACCCAAGGTGACGGCTGTCACTCGTGGGTTGTCGGCCATGTTGAGCGTGCTTGCCCCGGCCGTACCAGTGCCGGTCAAGATATCAATGTCCATCGCGGCGGCCGTTGCGCCGTCTCCAATATTTACTACTTGCGCAGCCGCGTTAACGCCGTTGGCAATGTTTACTGTCTGAGCCGCAGTTGAAGAACCGAGCGTAATTGCCCCTGTACCCGCTGTCGCGCCAATCACGATAGCACTCGCTGTGGCGGGCGTTAATGTAATTGTGTCGCTACTCGTTATCGACAGCGCGGCAACGGTCAGGTCAGCGCTTGCCGGACGGACACTGACGCTAAAGACAAGCGCCAGCGCGACTAATAATGCGAGAACAAATTTTCCCGCGTCTACTCTTCGTATTGTTTTGCTCATTATTTTGTAACTATAAATAAAACTCTGCTAATAATCACTCCCACAACAAAATGCGACTGGCGCATCTATTGCATAATAGTAGTGTACGGCAAAACGCAAGCAGAAATGCGGAGGGGCTGTGGATAAGAGATTCCTTTCGCTATCGACTCATTACGACAACAATTTTCTAAACTCCTGTGGTGACATCTTTATTTCACGAAGTATGTCTTGTAGCAATCTTCGGCCAATGTCCGTCCCTCCATGATGTGGAACTTCAGTACTACGCCCATCCGGATGTGCAAAACGCTCATGCGAACCTTTGTATCCAGTAGAGATAAAACCAAGATCGCGCAAAATACGAATCATGTCTCTCGCCTTGAGTATCGGCAGATAGGGAGACATCGGACATTGTCACACTGATACTATTTCCATGCCCACAGAATACACATTATATCCAAGCCATTCTGTTATTTCCCTTCGATGTTTTGGGTCTCTCTTGTCCGTTTCAAGATAGAGTTCAATCGCCTCCTTTACGTTCTCCATAAGTTTTTTCTTTGTCTTTGCTTGGGTATGACAGCCCGGAAGCGCGGGGACTTCTGCCACAAAACCATCCTCAGTGTCGGTGATAATTACTTTGTATTGATGCGGTGTTTTCATATACCTGTATGCTAGCACGCTCCGCCTCCTCACACAACATCTGTGGACAGCAGAATATGGCTCATCAAAAGCACAGATGGGCTATTCCGGCTCGTTTTCTTGTTCTGGAGCGGCTGTCGGCGCAGATTGAGCGGCAGGAGAATTGCTTGCGGAGTTAGCTGCGGGATTCTTCAGCGTTTGATAGATAGTGCTCGTTTCCGAGAGCGGCCCGGAGAAAAGCACTTGGTCAGGGTTGAGATACAAGTACTGCGGCGCCCAGAGCGCATCTTTCACCGGATTGAGCTGGAAGGTGCTCTTTTTCGGGTCAGCGGGGTCCTGTACGACTTGGAAAATATACCCGTCAGCGAGTTTCAGACGCGGAAATGTGGAGAGATGACCGATATACACTTCTCCGGTCGAAAGGTACACGATGGAATACTCGGCACTCTGGTGTATAAAAGCGAAGTAATAAGCCGCAATAAGGATGAGTACCACCGCAACCACACCGGCGAGCTTCTTTTTTTGTGTGTTCATCATGTTCATAATGTCTAATCTGATATGACTGCAATAATAATACAGGCAGTCCGTTTGTACAATGTCACAGGAGAAATTTTTCAATGTTGTCTTTATTGACCAAGACCGCCTCTGCCTCCGGAAAAGAGTTTCTCCATGCCCTGGTTGCCATGCTTTTCTCTTTCCACTTGCATTCATACGCCCGCAATCCTTGCGGCGATTCTTCCACCAAATCCATCTCGCTACCGTCCTTGGTGCGCCAAAAGTATGCCTTTACTCCGTACGACAATTGTTCATACCATTTCACCCGTTCAGAAATAAAGAAGTTCTCAAACAGCGCCCCTTTATCAAAACGGCCATCCAGAGGACTAAAGTCGCCTAGTATGGCATTGCGGATCCCCGTATCATAAAAGTATATCTTCTCAAAACGAGTCACTTCATTCCGTACGTTTTTCCCGAGCGGCGGCAGGCGAAATATGATAAAAGACTGCTCCAGAATCCTGATGTAGCTCATGACCGTCTGCCTGCTTATCTCTAATTTTTGAGCGATTTCATTGTATGACACTTCCCGCCCGACCTGATATGCAAGGAGCGCGACGAGTTTTTCCACCACAATCGGTTTGCGGATTGTCTCCACCCGAAGCACATCCTTAAAAAGGTAGTCTCGGGCCAGAAGTCGGACCTCCTGCTCCGGGTTGGAGCTGGTAATAATGGCTGGATACATGCCATACCGCACTCTCACTTCCAAAAGCCGTATCGCCTCCCTTTCGCCCACCGTATCCGCATACTCCCGAAAAGAAACAGGGAAAAGGGTAAACTCACTTCGCGATTTTGCTTCCTGCGCTCGCTCGGTCATGAGAGCGCCTCCACTTCGTTTCGGCGTTCTCACGACGCTCGCTCGCTTGGAAGTAAAAGAAATATTCCGGCCGGTAAGCGGCTCGGCGGTTTTGTTGGACAGGTCAAAAGAAGAAGAACCCGTTGCGATAATGGTCAGTTCCGGGAATGTATCGTGCAAAAGTTTGAGAGAAATACCCACATCGCGTATCCGCTGCGCCTCATCAAGGACAATCGTTTGGGCATTTCGGATGAAAGACTTCATTTCCGACGATGTTTTACCGGTAAATGCCTCCAGCACATCCGGCTCGTCACACGAAAAATAAGCGCTGTTGGGGATAGCCGCCACAATTTCTTTCACCAGTGTGGTTTTCCCGACTTGCCTGGCTCCATATATAATAATGACCTTTTTATGGCTCAAAGCCGCAATGACCTTTGATTTTATGCTTCTTTTTATAAACATACTTGCGATTATATGCCTTAAAAAGTAAGTAGCAAGATGGAGATGTGGATAATAATGCTTTGTTTAGTAACTCAACTTCACAAACTATATATCTTTTTTGCAGGTTGTGTGCTGTTCACCTCTCATAATACCATCCCTAACTAACCTCTCGTTGTTTACTCGCTACTGCACGGCTCTGTTTAGGCCTTTGCCGGTATCTGTATGATTGGTTGGTTAATTAGCGATGGTATAACAAACAACAAAAAAACCACTCCCATCATATATGGGAGTGGTTTTTTTGTTGTCCCGCAGTTTAATCGGTATAGAACAATGGATACAGTTCCGTTTCAGAAACGAAAAGTGAAAGTTTCCGAAAGATAGCATGGAGCGTGCCTCGGTCTATTTCTTTATGGTTGGGTACCGTGACGACTTGTCTGTGACCTTGTATCTCTCTGATAAGGTTTATGTGACTGCCCCGCTGACGAGACACTCTAAACCCGAGCCGTTCACAAAACCGTACAACTTCTTTGCCGGAAAGCCGTTTCAGTTTAGGCATAGAGCGCAATAGGTATTTCAAAATTGAGAAACAGTGACGGGTTTTTGCTCACCAGTGTTTCTTCCTGTGACGCTTCTTCAAAATAAAGTTCTGTTGCTTCTTGGATGTTTTTTATGAGCTCATCAGCAGTTTTTCCTTGGGTTATTATGGCAAAATCCCTTGCCGATGCAACATAATATCCGTCCTGTCCCTTTTCAATTAAAAATTGGATGACATTTTTCATGCCACCAGAATAGCATAGGAAGCACCGACACACAACAAAAAACCGCTCCATATATGATGGGGGCGGTTTTTTGAATTTACACAATCGACCTGTGGAAATGTAACCTCTCTAACTAAACGAGACCTCTATCTTGAACTAGCTAACTAGATTAGCCGTCAAAGTTCAAAGAAAGTGGAGGTGTCGTCTTGAAGTCAAGAAGGTCAATCTGCGCGTCAGCAACTGTGAGGTCTCCATCGCCTGTCGCAAGAGCGTAAAGCAGGCTTCCAAGAGATACATCGAACAATCCGTCTGCGCCAGATGCGGTGACATAGGTAATAGTGAATTCTACCGTGTCTCCGGCCAATACTGTAAAGTCATTGGCACCTTCTACCGCAGTATCACCACCAGTCCTTTCAATACTTGATGATACATAGGTATCTGTACCAGTAACATTCATGTCTGATTCCGTAGCGCCTCCAGCTTCAGTTGGAGCGGTATTGTCAATGAAGATACTGGTGGCATTGTCATCCCAAGCTGACACTTCGAATACGAGAACGAAGGTTCCCTCATCGTGGTCAAGAGCGTTGGCAACATCGCCAGCGTGGCTTCTCGTTGCTGTACCTGACTTGAATGTAAGGTCAAATCCAGAATCTCGCAGCTCGCTTGCTTCACCGGTTGGCTCACCAACAATGTCAGCGTCAAGAATCTGGGTGCCGGACTCATCCCGAACATCAAAGAGAGCTGTGTCGTCGGTCTGCGTCTCGGTGAGTTGAGCGAGAAGGGTGTCTCCAGCATCCGCATCAGTGTCAAGCGCCGCTAGGTTAGCCACAATCTGTACAGTAACTGTATCGCCTGCAGGAATGGTGTAATCAACATCAGTGAAAGCGATTTCTCGGTTATTTGCCGCGGTTTCGTTGTAAGCCGCTGTGCCATATCTCGTTCCTTCAATTTCAAGGAATACTTCCGGAGCGGTGCCGCCGGCAATAAGGTC
>MFQB01000039.1 GCA_001784275.1 Candidatus Magasanikbacteria bacterium RIFCSPHIGHO2_02_FULL_47_14 | reverse complement strand
GAGTTCAAACAAGAGTTTTTGCACTGGGTTGGCGGCGGCGTTATTCCGGGCCAACGGATTCAAGAAACCGGATCCGGTGATATTTTTAAGGTACAAAAAATAACCGGCGCCGGAGAAACGGCTACGATTCATGTTACGCCTACTGTAGGTTTGCCAACGCCGACCGAGTGGAATCTCGCCCGGTACACACGCATGCGAGAGGCCGGTCAGACACTTGCACCTGAACACCTCAGTGAAGGAAGAAAAGCAGAACTGAAGTATGGCGCTTCGTATTACACATTGGTTGGATCTGTAAACCCCGGAGACCAGTTTACTGCAAAGCTATCTGATGCCAACCAAATGATTTTTGAAGTTGTGAGTGTTTTAGCGGATCCTACCATGGGCGGTTTGATGTTGCGCGTCAAAACGAAGATGGCAGGGCAGACAGCGATGTCTCCCGGCGAACATGACTTTGATTTTCGTCAGTATACGCGTCAACGCGATGGTGGGTATAGGTTTGAACGTGCCGGGGCAGAGAAGAAGACTGTAACAGACTATCCACCTGGCAAATACAGAATTGAACAGGCCTCAGGGTTACAGGAAGAACTTACCGTCTTTGCTCATCAAGATGGTAAGTTACTATGCGAGTTTGAGAGTGGAGATGTCACACAATTTTCGCCAGAAGACTTCGGCTTCTTGCGTCCGCTTTCGATTGAACAAGAAGACCGGGAAAGAGAAGCGCTGAAACAAGAGTTTATACAACTTGTCGGTGGGTTGGAAAAGAACGTGTACGTCCAACTCGTTGATGCCAATGGTGATATTACAAAGTTAGAGGTGTGGGCGAAAAGGGGTACTGCTGAAAATACGGTTTTGGATCTCGTTAACCTTACCCGCACAGACAATATAGATGTGGACCTGGCTACTTTTTCCCGCCTCAGAAAAGACGGGGCGCGATTTGAAAAAATCGATGAAACACCGGAACAACTGTCTGTCCGTGAGATGCTTGAAGTTGTCGGGCCGGATACGTTGAAAAAGTGGTATGAGTTGGCGGCACAAGAGATGGGAGAACATGATTACGAAGGACGGGCGGACGAGTTGGCAGATCACCTTAAAGAGGCGTTTGCGGATATAGAGCACTGGCCGGATGACAAACGCAAACAACTAGAAACCGTACTCCGCAGAAAAGGTCTCACCGGTTTTGATCAGCAGACGCTGTTTGACCAATTTAAAGACATATGGGAAAGACGCTGTGTCGACATTTTGGTTCCGACGGTGATTCTCATGGCTCAACATCAAGTTGAGATACGCATGACAGCTGATCACGAAGTAAAAGAATACGAAAAACAAAAGAGAGAAAAAGCGGCGGCGGCTGCCAAAGGAAATATTCTTACACGAACTGCAAGAGGCCTTTGGCAACGGAAGACACAATATGCAGTGACCGGTTTAGCGGGCTTTTTAGGTGGTGTAGGTGGTGGTTTTGCCCTAGGTTACGGAGCAGCGAACTTGATAAACCGTCGCTTCATGCGCTCTGAAGGTTTACAGGAAAACAAGAAGCGTAAGCATACCTACAAAGAAGCTCAAGAGCGTGTCCTTCACGAGATTGAGGGAGAAACCGAGTCAGCAGAACGCTTAGCCGTCATGATCTCCGAAGTTATGGGCCCTCTGTTGGCTGGTAACGATGTAACAGTTGCTGACGCGTACGGCCATACACTTGAACGAATTAAAGAACGTGCTACCGACGACGAAGCAAAAAATACCCACACGTTAGAAGAGTTTGTATGGAAGCACGATGTGTGGATTGAAGGGAAACGTCCGGATATGCGTTCTCAGATGGAACGCCTTGCACAACACTCTTCCGGTTTCGGTAAAATTTGGGACTCAATAAGAGGTTTTGTGACGTCGGACGCATATGTAGCCGAAGAGGGTAAACTAAAATATCTTGTTGGAGAGATTTGCTCTACAGGATTTGCAGCGATTGCCGGTCATACAGTATCAGCCGCTGCCGAGGCCGGTGGTGCCTTAGGGCGTATTGCTGCCCGTGCTGGTTTAGGCGCTTTGACCGGTGGCGCAGAGCAAGGTATAAAGTTTCAAGGACAAGAAGGCGCACGTAAAACCGCTGAGTTACACAGACTCGTTGCAAATTTAGAACATGCCGACGCAGCAGCATTTGCGGCCGAAGTGGCTAGTGTCGAAAGCAATGAAACTGCATTAGGACAAAAACAAGGAAGACGAAAGTTTTTGAGCATGCTCAAGGCCGGCGGAGTGCGGGCAACGTGGATTGCTGCTGTGGGTAGCGCTGTCGAGGCCGGCAAGTTTACAGTCCAGCATGCAGGAGATATTTGGGATTGGACAAAAAATTTAATGGGGGTTGCGTCAGGTAACTTGGATCAAGGCAGATTTGAAGGTGAAGCGGCCGCCCAAAGAGAAGTTGTTCCTCAAGATGAACAGCTGGGCTATTGGACACAAAAAGATATTGATGAGGTGAATGCGTCTCGTGGCGCTCCGACCGGAGAAACACCGGCAACGGCAGAGGCCCGTCCAGAAGACCACGCAGGCACGCAGGCAGAAACTCGTCCTGGGGTGAAAGGACCTCAGCTTACCGAAAAAGAACAACAGGAGTTTCGGCAAGATTTCCGACTCGGCGACTTCGCTTGGGGTCCGCCACACACCGATGGCAAGGGCTTCTTGCACATGGCCAACCAACTCGAAAGAGATCCAGAATTTAAAGAGCTCATTACTGAACGTGAACGCGCCGCCTATCCGAACATCAAATCCGATGAAACCGCCCTGCATCACTTCCGTGTTCGTATTGCAGAAGAGGGTGGATACAATTGGCGCACCGGTACATACGACAAAGTTCCATTAAAAGGTGTGACATATAGTGTTGGCGCAAATAAAGGAGGTGCCGTGACGATTCAGGCGGATAAGGGTCACTTGCGTGAGTTGTCTCGTCCGATTCACATGGGAAGACCATCTATTGTCGAACGTCCAGGTGTTTTCCGCGTGAGCGATGAACCGAATGCGACAGGACTAAAACATTTTAGCATCGACGATGGACACGGTGGACATCATGATGTCTATGCAGAACATGTTGCTGAAGTTCCTGGACGTCCGGACATGATTTTAGTAACCGATGCTCTGGGACAGACCGTGGAGCGCTCGATTCAAAGTTTGGCGTTGACCTTGGAGCTCCCGGCAGCCGGGCAAGGATCGGCCGGACTCGACACCCTTGTTCGCGGTAATGGTGGCATCGGTGGCGGAGGAGTAGATGTTGCATCTGCTTCACGTACAACAGATGGTGCACGCATCGGTGGCGGTACCGGGCAAGAAGCAACACAGAGAGTTGGTGCGAGCAAACCTTTAGATACACGCCCAAGTAGGACGGCACTCATTCGTAAACTTCTTGCTCTGGGGGAAAGAGAAAGTGCACCTGCAGCAGAAGCCAAAGAGGCTATGGTTCCAGAGTTAAAGTTACGAACACTCTTTGCAGGTCAAGTACCTCGTTTATTGAGTGACAGACCAGGGGACGTGTTCTTTGTTCAAGGCGCTTTCCTGAATAACGACCTTATTGCTCGCCAGTTTTTGTATGATAGTCGTGGAGACCTGGTTGGATACCTGGACGAAGCCGGACGCCCGCACGTTGGTACAAGAATGAAACCCGTAGAAGGATTGCCAGATCATATTATAATAACCGATTCAGCACGCGCTGATGCTGCGCGGCTTGCTGTGGCGCGTGCAGACGCAGCGGCTGCAGCTGACTCTGGTCCAGCAGCACCAGGACCGAAAGATATAACCTTCCCGGATGGTCGACATGTGGAGTTTCGTTACGGTCCGACCGACAAGGTTGTGGATATTATCCGCTCAGGTGGCAGTGACATACCGCGTCCCGATGTAGCAAACGCCTTTTTCGTCGACAGCCAACATTATGGAAGTGAGGTTGTACCAAGACGAGTGGAAGGCGGCATATTGAATTTGGGAAGTTATTATCAAATATATGAGCGGTTGCAAGAAACCGGACGGGCGAGTGGACCGGAGGCGCAATATGTTCGAGATACAATTCACCGAGTGATGCAGCAGATCGCGCGCGTTGACGGAGGCAAGAGTGTTGACGAGATCTATAAACCGTCGATGTTAAGGGAGTTTGGATTTGAAGGCGGTCAACGTGGACCGGTGAATGTTGATGACTTGATCAGTCAACGTGGAGGAGAAACAGCGCCACAACTGCATGACATCTCACAATTACTGAACATGCGAGAGCACTTGCTGTCTCAAAGAGAATTTTTCGCTCCGGGTCGTCTTGGCCAAGGATATGAAAGCATTCCAGCTGAGAAGTTGGAAGAGTTACGACAGCAGTTGTTGGAAAATACTCGAGCAATGAAACAAACATTGGCGGGCGCTCTTCGAAGTGGGCAGAATCCAACAGATGTCTATAACACAGTCTTATCTCGATCCGCTCTACTTGATCTGAAAGAGCAAATTGATGCGATTGAAACTCCTGGAAAGGTGAATGCGGCAAACCCCGGCTCGTTAGGTCACTATGAAGAGACTTTGCGAGAGGCAATGAAGGAGTTATTGCGTAATATGCAAGATACTGCTGCCCGCGAGCGGTTGGGTATTCCACAGGCTGATGGCGCGTCAGCAGGTCCGGTGGGAGGTAAGTCATAAAACTGCTCTGTTAAGCTTAAAAATGCCTCGCGGTGCGGGGCTTTTTAAGTTGGTTAAGTTTGACAAATGTCGAGATTGGAGAAGATGAGATACATCGGTAACACCCCGCGGTTTTCCTTGAAGAAGGTATACCAGTCGGGTAAGCTGCCGCCGTATGTCATATCCTAACCATTCCTTTACCTGGACTCCCTCGGTACCACGTAAGCCGGTCTGTTGGTTTCTCCCGCCTCCGTCAAAGCCGCTCCTCTCCCGCCACGATCGTTGGCGGCGAACCGCAGAACTCATGAAACTGAGTAAAACTGCGAAGAGCCGCCTCGCCTGGATCATGTTCTATGAAGCGAACAACAAACAAGCCAGCCTCACGGCTCGGCACTTTGGCATTGCCAGAAAGACCTTCCACCAATGGCTAAACCGTTTCGACGAAACCAACCTTCAAACGCTCGAGGAACGTTCACGGGCACCCGTCAAAAGACGGGTGCGGGAGTACACCCCGCTCCAATACGAGCGGGTCGTCCGTCTGCGTCGAGCACATATCCGCTATGGTAAGATGAAGCTCCTTGTGTTGTACCGGGAAGCGTATCCGGATGACGAGGCCATGACGAGCTGGAAGATCCAGTGCATCATTCAGCGCTCCGGTTTGTACTACCACCCGGTGAAACAAGCACGGATGAACCGCAAACGAGTGTTGTCGGTGAAACGAAAGAAGATCACCGACCTCACGAAGAAATCCCGCACCGGTTTCCTCATATGCTTGGACACGGTGGTGCGCTACCACCAAAGCCAAAAACGCTACATCGTGACCGCCATTGACAAGTACTCCAAATTGGCCTTTGCGCGAATGTACACCACCCACAGCTCTGGAAGCAGTCGTGACTTTCTGTACCGACTCCATTACCTCCTTGACGGTAAGATTGAAAACATCCAGACTGACAATGGCTCAGAGTTTAAAAAACACTTCGACACTGCCTTAGCCACACTCAATATCCCGCACTACCATTCCCGAGTAAAAACACCGAAAGATAATCCTGACAACGAACGATTTAACCGCACCCTAGAGGAAGAATTTATCCAGCTCGGCAACATGACGACCAACACAAAACTGTTTAACCAAAAACTGACTGAGTGGCTGGTTGAATACAATGCACGACGACCACACCAGACGCTTGGGTATTCCACCCCACTCAATTTTCATTACAAATACCACAAAGTGTTACCGATGTACCCGTCTAG
>MFQB01000038.1:14675-19667 GCA_001784275.1 Candidatus Magasanikbacteria bacterium RIFCSPHIGHO2_02_FULL_47_14 | reverse complement strand
ACCTCGAAGGCCCAGTTACAAATTTTCAGTCAGTTGCAAATGGCACCGGTGGCGCACGATTCACTTTTACCTTCTCGCCAGAATTTTTGCAGCCATTGAAACAGCGGTTTGATATCGTCAGTCTCGCGAATAACCACACCCTTAACTTTGGAGACAAAGGATTGAACCAAACACGGACCTTTTTAGCCGACGCCGGTATTCAATTTTTTGGAGATCCCAGCAATGCGGCAGGGCGGCTATCAACAACTACAACAGTCAACGACGTCACGCTGGGGTTTGTCGGGTATCATCAGTTGGTGCAAACCGGATTTGGGAACGTCTTGAATGAGGTTCGCCGTCTCGCCCCGTTGGTTGATGTGCTCATTGTGATGCCGCATTGGGGTAATGAATATATAGAAGACCACCCAACGACACAACAGACGGCAGAAGCGCACCAACTGGTCGACGCTGGAGCAAGCGCTGTTATTGGGGCTCACCCCCATGTGGTGCAGCCAGTTGAAATATATAAAAATAAAGCTATTTTTTACAGCCTAGGCAACTTCATTTTCGATCAGTATTTTTCCGAAGAAACAATGACCGGTCTGGGACTGGGCATTCGATTTGAAAAAACCGACGAAGCCCTTACGACAAGTTATTCTTTAATCCCGCTCACAATTACAAGCCAGAGTCAGCCGGTGGCAGCTTCTCCTGAAAAGACAAAAAATTTGTTGAACAGACTTGCTCTTCAGTCCGAGCTCGCAGACATTCCGGGGCCAGATATACAACAAGGAGAGTTTACCTTGCGCGATTAAGCCTCAGGAGGGACCGCTTGAAGGTAGTAAATTTTTTTTCCAGCAGCCAGGTGTCGTTTTTCATATGTGGTTTGAATCGACAGCAACGGAGCAACATCGGTTGTTTTGTAAATATCACGGATCTCTTCTGTGATTTGCCAGCCAGCTTCTTTTAAACCTCGCAAAGAGAAGTCAAAGAGCGCTTCGTCATCAGTTTTAAGATGAAGTCGTCCTTGGGGCTGTAAAATTTTTTGATACAGTGTGAGAAAACGAGGTGCGGTGAGGCGCTTGCGGGCACCTTTGGTAGTAGGGTGCGGGTCAGGGAATGTAATCCAGATTTCTTGTGCTTCTGCTGCGGAAAAATATTCTGCAAGATGGTCAATGTAGCTTCGAAAAAATAGTACATTCGTAAGTTTTTTCTCCAAAGCTGTTTTCGCGCCACGCCAAATTCTTTCGCCCTTGAGGTCTACTCCAATGAAATTTTTGTCTGAAAATAGCTCTGCCAAGGCAACGGTGTAGTCCCCCTTGCCACAGGCCAACTCTAAAATAAGAGGGTTATGGTTTTTAAATTGGCTCTGCCATCTTCCCTGAAGATTTTTTGCGTCTGACTGTGTATATTGAATGACGTTTGGAAACGCATTCATTTCACCCCGGAGTTTCTTTTTGGCAGGTCTTCCCATATGAGGCATCAGTATAGCACCGCATCGGTTTACAGACAAAGGTAAATATGCGACACTAAATAAATCCTATGAATGCACTTTATATTGACCATTTGGTGAAGCGATATGGCGATTTTACCGCTGTGGACAACCTCTCTTTGGAGGTCAAGCCCGGTGAGTTTTTTGGTTTTCTTGGTCCAAATGGCGCTGGCAAAACCACGACCATAAATGCCATTACAGGTATTGGGAGTTTTGACTCAGGAAAGATCGAAGTGTTTGGGATTGACGTAAAAAAGGAATATCGTGAGGCCAGGCGAAAGGTGGGCTTGGCGCCTCAAGAATTTAACGTCGATATCTTTCAAAAGGTGCGAAATATCCTCTGGTACATGGCCGGATATTATGGAATGCAGAAGAAAGATCGAGAAGTTCGTGTGGCAGAGATGTTGAAAATTTTCGAATTGGAGGCGCATGCTGACAAACCATTTCAGGCACTTTCCGGTGGGCTGAAGCGACGTGTCGTGCTCGCTCGTGCCATGATTCATAATCCGGAGTTGTTAATTTTAGACGAACCCACCGCCGGTGTTGACGTCGAACTTCGACTGGAACTATGGAAATATTTGCGTCGCATTAACGAAGAGGGAAAGACCATTTTGTTTACTTCGCATTACTTGGAAGAAGTGGAGCAGCTATGCAACCGGATTGCTGTTGTGAACCATGGCACAATTGTAGCCATTGGTGACAAAGGTGAGTTCGTAAAAGAAGGAAGCTCGCTGGAAAAAACCTACTTGGAAATAACACAAAAGCAAGTATGAACTGGATAGGGTTGAAAACACTTATTTATCGAGAGATACAGCGATTTTCCCGAGTATATATTCAGGCGTTAGTGAGTCCGTGGATTAGCGCACTTTTGTATATTTTGATTTTTGGTTTTGTTGTCGGAAGTCGCATTACGCTTATTGAGGGCGTGCGGTATATTGACTTCGTTCTCCCGGGTCTGGTGATGTTGAATTTGATTCAAGCGGCATATCAGCAAGCAGCGTTTTCTTTGTATATGCATCGGTTCCAGCGCAGTATTCATGAGATTTTGGTTGCTCCACTTTCGTATGGAGAGATGCTCACAGGCTTTTTGACAGCAGCAGTGGTGCGAGGGGTCGTTGTGGGTTTTGGTGTATACGCACTCGCATTGATTTTTACCACAGCCACAATCGCTCATATCTTTCTTTTCTTATTTTACTGTGTCGCTGTTTCATTGTTATTTGGCTTAATTGGGTTGCTGGTGGGCATATGCTCAAATAACTTTGAGCAACTGAATATCTTGAATACATTTGTCATCATGCCACTTACTTTTTTGGGCGGGGTGTTTAACTCAGTAACCATGTTGCCGGAAAAGGCTCAGGTCTTTGTTCGTCTCAACCCCTTCTTCTATTTCGTCGACGGACTCCGGCATGCGATGATTGGGATGCAAGAAGCAAATGTATTGGTCGGCTACGGAATTATCTCTGTGTCCATTATTGGTTTGGGATTTCTGACCTGGTATTTGTTTAAAATCGGCTGGCGAGTTCGTTCGTAATTTTTTCTATGACATTTGAAGAATATCAGCAACATACAGGAAGGCAGTTGATAAGTGAAGATCTTCATTCACTTGAGTACTATGCTTTGGGCTTGACAGGCGAGGCCGGAGAGGTGGCAGATAAGATAAAAAAGATTTGGCGCGACCACAACCGCGTAGTGAGTGATGAAGATAAAGAAAAGTTAAAACAAGAGCTGGGAGATGTTATGTGGTACGTTTCGCAGATGGCAAGTTTTTTGGGTTTTTCGTTGCATGAGGTTGCATCGGGCAATATTGCCAAAGGAGACGATCGACATGCCCGCGGTGTACAGCACGGAGCAGGAGATGACAGATAGCCATATGAAGAAATCTACCGTCGTTATCATTGTTTGTATTTTCATATTTCTTGCGATAGTGTCAGGGTATCTTTGGTATGGCCCTTTTCAAGGAGCAAAGCCGGCTGTGTTGCCTTCTCCTGGAGATATCGTGGATGAACTGGATGACCGTGAGAATTTGCCGCCAGGGGAGAACAAGACAGGGTTCCCACTGAGCCTTCCCGATGGATTTCGTATTCAGATTTTTGCAAAAAATTTACCCGGGGCGCGGGTGATGGCCTTTGATGGCAGAGGCAACATGTGGGTGAGCCGCACCAAGCAAGGGGTTGTCACGATGCTGGACATCGACGAAAACGGAGTGACAACACATGATATATTTAAGGGGTTAAAAAGTCCGCATGGTTTGGCTTTTGACTTAAAAAATTGGAATCGACTGTATATTGCCGAAGAGAATCGAATTTCCTACGCAGAGGTGTACAATCCAAACGTAAGTCAGACACTACGTGATTCAGGAAATCCTTCAGACTATGAGTCAGTCAACTTGTCCCTGGCTGTTTCTTCACAGATGCTCCCTGCTTCTTTGGTGGACTTACCGGCCGGCGGGCGTCATGTTACGCGTACGTTGTTTTGGGCAGGAGATAATCAACTGTATATTTCTATTGGCTCAACATGTGATGTCTGTGATGAAAAAGATCCCCGGAATGCCGGCATTATGCGAGTAAATTTAGAGGAGAGGAAGTTAGAGCCATATGCCAACGGGTTGCGCAACTCAGTGTTCGCCGCCACGCACTTGGTGACCGGAGATATGTGGGCTACGGAGATGGGGAGAGATTTTCTTGGCGACAACCTGCCACCTGACGAGGTGAACATCATTCACAAAGGGAAAAACTACGGTTGGCCTTTGTGCTATGGACAAAAAGTTCACGACACTCAGTTTGACACTCGGCAGTATGTGCGTGATCCGTGTGAAGATACCGAGGGGTCATATATTGATTTGCCGGCACACGTAGCCCCACTTGGGCTTGGTTTTATTCCAGAAGAGGGTTGGCCGGAAGAATATTGGCACGACCTGTTGATCGCAGTGCACGGGTCTTGGAATCGGAGTGAGCCGATCGGCTACAAAGTGGTTCGTATTGCCTTAGACGCCAACGGTAAACCCGAGCACCTGGACGCCGATGGCAAACCGCTTATTGAAGACTTTATCTCGGGTTGGCTCACAGATGGTGATCGTGCGCTTGGACGACCAGTCGACTTGCTTATACAACCTGGCGGAGTCATATATATCTCTGACGATAAAGCCGGAGTGATCTACAAGGTAAACTATAACTCTGAACCAGAGGAGAGAGACCGCGCAGACTTGGTTCGAGTCACATCGCCACAAGCCGATACCAAAGTTGCGAGTCCCCTACGTATCGAAGGAGAGGCCCGCGGTATCTGGTATTTTGAAGCTAGTTTTCCAATTCGTATCTTAGACGATAAGGGAAATGAAATCGGCGTAGGGCATGCCGAAGCTCAAAGTGACTGGATGACTGAAGAGTTTGTTCCCTTTGTGGCCAATGTGTCGTTTACAGTTCCTGAGGTAGTGACCCGCGGGACGTTGGTTCTACAAAAGGACAATCCCAGTGGACTTCCAGAGCTTGATGACGAGATTCGTATACCGGTTACCTTTTAATCTTCTA
>MFQB01000038.1:0-14663 GCA_001784275.1 Candidatus Magasanikbacteria bacterium RIFCSPHIGHO2_02_FULL_47_14 | reverse complement strand
AAAATGACATTCCTTCAGCCGTTCCTTTGAGTCAAACAACCAACGCGCCACAAACAGGACTTTCCTCTTCGTCTGTTGTATCTCTTCTTGCAGTAAATCTTTTTACTATTATTTTGGCAGTGTGGCAGCACTGGAGTATGGCAAGTGTGATGTGGACCTATTGGTTCCAAAGTGTGGTTATTGGTGTTTTTCAATACAAAAAGATCTTGGATTTAAAAGAATTTTCCACAGAGGGATTCACCAGTAACGGCCGCCGTGTGGAGGAAAACGAAAAAGGAAAGAAAATGACGGCACGATTTTTTGTTATTCATTACGGCTTTTTTCATTTCGTGTACATGGTTTTTCTATTTCCGCTCGTTTTACGCGTGGAGTGGTTGTCGGTCATTCCAGGGGCAATCGCATTTTTTTTGAATCACCGCCGGTCCTACGAACTCCACCAGGGTGAACCAAGACGGAACACACCCAACATCGGAAGCATGATGTTTTTTCCATACGCCCGTATCTTTCCTATGCATTTTATTCTTATCATGGGAGCGGTATTTGCCTCAAAGTCACAACTCATTTTAATTATTTTCCTTTTACTAAAGACAGGCGCAGATCTACTGATGCACGTTGTTGAGCACCGGCAAAAGTCACAGGTGTAAATATGAAATACACGTATTTTCATACCGTCATTTTACCCATCCAGTCGTACGTCCAAAATACCGCATACACCTGTGGGGTTGCGATATTGCGCGATATATTGAAGACGAGAGGGGTCCATCTTTCGGAAAAAGAAGTGGCAAAAATGTCTCAGACAGACGAAGTTCGTGGCACCTCACCAGATGCGTTGCTTGAGACTCTTGATTCCTATGGTGTCCCATATACAGTGTATAAAAAAGCAACGACTGCGCTGGCTGAAGAAACCATTCGGTTAGGGCACGTGTGCCTTGTACCATATCAAGCATGGCCAACACACCTCTCAAAGATCCCGGATCTGGAAGGTGGTCACTGGTCCATTATTTTTGGTTTTAATAAAACACATTTTTTTCTTGCAGACCCTGCCAAACATAAGTTAAAGACGGATCACATATTGGGTTTTCGTACAATTGACAAGAAAAGATTCCAAAAAAATTGGATAGACAAGTCGTACGACGATAAGGTATACACTCGTTGGATGGTTTCAGTGCCGTTGTTTGCACCCCCGTCGAAAGAAAAACGAAAAACCAAAGTAAAAATAGTAGACGGATATACACTTCGTAATACGATTGATATTGATTTTGGTATGGTTGGTGACCATGCGGTCTACCCGTATATACCCAAAGGTGAGATATGGATCGACCAATGTTTTGCAGCTGAAAAGGATAGTATTTTGGCGTCGTTTTTAAAAAGAAAGACACTGATGCGAACCGAACGATATGAAAAGGCAAAGTCTGCATTGCGTACAACCAACCTGCACACATCACAGTCTGTGCATACCAAACCTGATGTGTTATCAAAACACAAAGATATTACAATTCGTTTGGTGTCAGGAAAGAAAGTAAGAAGATACTATGATCCATCTTTTTCTTTCGGTGGGCATCAGTATGTGTATTCATATGTCCCTAAAAAAGAAATTTGGATTGATGACGCAGCACCCAAAGCCGAAAGAAAGTATATTATTGTTCATGAGGTTGAAGAATACGAACGCATGAAAAGGGGAATGAGCTACGATAACGCCCATGACTATGCTAACGCAGTCGAGAAACAGGCAAGGCGCGCGGACGGTGTCACACAGTATCTCCGTGACTAGTATCTCTGTTTCATATGAAGAAAAACTTTACTCAGCAAGTCTATGATGTTGTTCGCGCTATTCCCCGCGGAAAGGTTTTGACATACAAGGAGGTAGCGACACGAGCAGGCAACCCCGGCGCCTTTCGGGCTGTTGGCAATATTTTGAATAAAAATTATAATTCAAGTATTCCGTGTCATCGGGTGGTTCGGTCAGATGGAAAAACAGGAGGATACAACCGCGGTGCAAAGATGAAGACAAAAAAACTTAAACAAGAAGGTGCCATAATATGAGTTATTTTAAAGAATTTTTTTCTATGACGTATTTTCATGCAATAGCTAAAGCAGGGGCAGTCATTTCACTCGTATTACTTGTCGGTGGTGGATGCACCTCAAGGCAGCAGACCGAAGTGTCTGTAAACTCTCAGCCGCAACAGGTTGAGGTGGAAACACAAAGTTCTGGTGGCGGAGGAAACACAGCAAAGATGGAGGTAAACGTTACTGGTGGAGTAACGAACGAAGCCGGATCATACGAAGCCTATGCTCCAGAAAAGATTGCGCAAGCCGCTGCGCAGGGCAAAGTGGTTTTGTTTTTCCATGCCCCATGGTGCCCTACGTGCAAAGCCGTGAACAGTGACATTGAAGTAAATCGTGCCTCAATTCCTGCCGGAGTTACGATTTTGAAGGTTGACTACGACAGCAGTACAGCATTGAAACAGAAGTACGGGGTCACCTACCAACATACCTTTGTGCAGGTAGATGCCGAGGGAAACATGATCAAAAAATGGAGCGGCGGACTGACACTGGACGACGTTTTGAGCAACATCTAAACACGATTTTATTATGACCTTGCTTGCGATCTCTTTTTTCGCCGGTGTTTTAACTGTCTTGGCGCCCTGTATTTTACCGCTGCTCCCCATTGTGATTGGCCGGTCAGTTGGTGGCCAACACAAGTATCGTCCACTAATCGTGAGCGGTTCGCTTGCAGTTGCAGTGGTAGTATTCACACTGTTGTTAAAAGCCAGTACCGCATTTATCAATATTCCCCAAGGAGTATGGAGCGCTGTTTCCGGAGGCATTATCATCGTCTTTGGACTTGTCTCTTTATTTCCGACGCTGTGGGAAAAGATTTCCACACGCTTTAAGTTACTGCAAGGGTCCAACCAACTCCTGGGGAAATCAAAAAGCTATGCGGGTGTGAAAGGCGATGTCTTGCTGGGTCTTTCTCTTGGCCCGGTATTTTCGAGTTGTAGTCCAACATACTTTCTCATCTTGGCAACAGTCCTGCCGCAAAGTTATGCAACCGGCATTGTATATTTGGTTGCCTATGCACTGGGGCTCTCGTTGGTTTTGTTGCTGGTAGGGTATCTTGGACAGCGGATCGTAAAACGACTGAATATTTTGTCTGATGCACATGGATGGTTTAAACGAGGTCTGGGAATTCTGTTTATTATTGTCGGTATTTTTATCTTCACCGGCACAGACAAAAAGTTGCAGGCGTCTCTCATTGAAAAAGGATTTTTTGATACGACCATAAACTTTGAACAGACTTTACTCACAGAAAAGATGAAAGACGAGATTCCAAATATGCCGCAGATACCGCAAGATAAAAGTAAGCAATACCCACGGTATCGGGAAATTGTAAAACCGTCCGGTTTTGTAAATAGTGACGGAGTAACTCTGGGCGAGTTGGTTGGAAAGAAAGTGATCTTACTCGACTTCATGACCTATAGTTGTATCAACTGTCAACGAACCTTTCCGTATCTGAATGCGTGGTACGAGAAGTACAAAGACCAGGGTTTGGAAATTGTTGGCATTCATACACCGGAGTTTGCCTTTGAACATAAAAAAGAAAACGTAGAAGAAGCCGCACAAGAGTTTGGACTCAAGTTTCCTTTGGTTCTGGATAACGACTATGCGACCTGGGGCGCGTACAGCAATCGGTACTGGCCCCGAAAGTATCTTATTGATATTGACGGGTATATCGTCTACGATCACATTGGCGAGGGTAAGTATGATGTGACTGAAAGAAAAGTTCAGGAGTTGTTAAAAGAGCGAGAAGTTCGTTTATCAGAGGGCATGAAGATCTCAAGCGATATTACAGAACCGAGTGATGTTGAGGTTCCTGTTGGGGTTGGCAGTCCGGAGACATATTTTGGGCTGGCACGAAACAACAATTTAGGAGTTGCAGTATCAGAAAAAGATGGTGTAGTAACATTTGTCGAACCAGACCAAGTACGGGCAAATCGAATTTACTTGGTAGGAGATTGGAAGGTCACAGATGAATATGTTCAGGCAGTGTCACCCGACGCCAAAATCGTATATAAGTACCGAGCGCAGAAAGTATTTTTAGTAGCTGCGGCGCAGGACAAAGTGAACGCGACAATTCTGGTTGATGGGAAACCTGTAGGTCAACGTGCGGGAGAAGACGTTGACGGGGGGCAGTTGCAAGTTCAAAACGAGCAGCTGTATCGTATAATTGAGGACCCGGTCGGTTCGGCTGAACACACGTTGGAGATCCTCATACAAAGTCCGGGACTTCAGGCATACGCCTTTACGTTTGGCTAGTCTGATCTGTTGACAAAAGAGGGTTGTTCTCCTATACTATCGATCTGATAGACGCGGGTGTAGCACAATGGTTAGTGCGCCTGCCTTCCAAGCAGGATATGACGGTTCGATCCCGTTCACCCGCTCTGAGGAACGGAGAAGGTTGAAAAGTTTACTGATCTCTGGTATCCTACGGAAGCTATATATCGCGGGGTGGAGCAGCCAGGCAGCTCATCGGGCCCATAACCCGAAGGTCGCGGGTTCGAATCCCGCCCCCGCAACACAGTAGTTTGCAAGATCTCCCGTTCAATGGGGGATTTTTTGTTATAATTTAGCTCAACAGAGGAAAGTTTTACCTAAAATGGTTGACAAAAGCGCTTTTTTGTGCTAAACTGAAACGTTTTCGTGTCATTACAATCTATTGGAATTTGAAATGGTGTGTGCGTGTGTCTCAACACTAGCGGAGGAACCCATGAGTCCCGAGAAGTTGCTGAAGGTTGGCGTGGTCCTGGCCGTCGTCGGTATGGGCATGGACATCGTCTTCGAGATGATCTACGGCATGTACGCCCACCCGGGCTGTGTATGCTGGAAGCTCGACCCGGTCGAGCGGATCGTCTCGGGCGTGTTCATCGGGCTGGCCGTCATCGGCCTCCTGCTGATGGTCATCGCCATCGTCGTCGGCCTCATCGGCCGCTTCCGCTCGCCGAAGGCCTCGGCGGAGGAGTGACGGACAGCGTACGGTTTCATCGGAGGGGCCGTACGCGATATCACACACCCTCCATTTCAGATTCTAACTGCAACAAAGGCAGTCTCATCCGTTAAGGCTGTCTTTTGTATTTTGGCCACCTGTCTTGACGGAGCTGACCGGGTATATTAGAATAAAGGTCGATTTGCGGTAGTAGTTCAGTTGGTAGAACGCTTCCTTGCCAAGGAAGAGGTCGCCGGTTCGAATCCGGTCTGCCGCTCCAAATTTAAAAAATCTCCTCCCCACGTGAGGGGATTTTTATTTGCTTAAGAAAAATAATTGGCATATAGTAAGTAAAGAAGAGCAGTGCTTTATTTACTGTAAGATTATCTGTATGCCTTACAAAAATTTCAATATATTGAGAGTAGTGTTCACGTTTAGCTTCATCGCATGTGCCGGCATTTTTTTCAGCGTTTTTTCACACAACGCACAAGCAGTAGCTTGTCCTCTGACAGTAAATACGGCATACAAAACTGCCACCTCGCCTGCTGTTTACTATGTTGACGCAGACTGTAGAAAGCGCCCGTTCAAAAGCGCAGTTGTATACAAATCGTACTTTTCTTCCTGGAATGACGTTCGCACCACGACCAATATTTTATTATCGCAAGTCCCTGATCACGCGCTTGGCTTTATGCCATTGGGGCCGAGGTATAACCCTAAGTACGGGGCATTGGTCAAGATCGTCACTGATCCCAAAGTATACTTTTTGTTGAATGATAAAAAATATTGGATCTCCTCTGAACCGGTATTTAAAGCGTTACGGTATAAGTGGGAATGGATTGAAGATGTGGACCGGCAGCTTTTAGACAAGTATCCAGACGGCGGAGAGATATTTGACGTAGAAAAACACCGTGACGGAACAGTAGTGAAATATGCGAGTTCCCCGCAGGTGTATATTTTGGAAAGTGGACAGAAGAGACCTATTGCAAGTGAACAAGAGTTTAATAATCTCGGGTATCGCTGGGACAGAATTGTCGTGATTTCAGAGAACGAAGTATACCCAACTGTACCAGAGACACCTGTGACAACTCCCCCCGTAAGTTCAGGACAGCGAACCAGACTAAGTAAAGATGACTTTACATATCTCGGAGCCTTTCGCATGCCCCAAACAGGCGCGGAGGCGTCCCGCTTTGGATATGGCGGCGGTGCATTTGCTTTGAATCCACACGGAGACCCGAATGGACCAAATGATGGATTTCCCGGTTCGTTGTATGTGCTCGGTCATGCACATGACCAGCTGTTGGCAGAGATAAGTATCCCGGCACCAAAAGACCAAAGAAATAGTTCAATGACAAGTTTGAACGCCGCAACACTCCTTCACGATTTTGTCGATATTACCGAGGGGTATGCCAAGCAAACAGACGAAGGGAATGGATACCGTATCGACGGTTTAGCATACCTTGATGCGCACGGGTCGCAGAGCACGGGAAAAATTTATTGGACAGCCCGCACGTATTACAATGTTGATACATCAGATGACCTCACACATGGTATGTCGAATGCGGATTTGTCAAATGTCGCGGCGCGAGGCATGTGGCGGTTAGGAAATTTTCACGGGATGCTTACAGGCGGATACATTTTTCCAGTACCCAAGTATTTTGCTGATACATATTTAGGTGGCAAGCGACTCATCTCCGGTTTGTTTACACAACAAGGCGTGTCAGGGACAAGCCAGGGTCCGGCAATGTTTGCATTTGGTCCGTGGTTGGATAATCCGTCAGATTTTGGGCCTGCAAACAGCACCAAGCTGGCGGCACAAGCACTGGTGTACTACCCCTATCGGTTCCAGAATGGAGTCGAGACAAGCAACTTTCCTGATTACCAAATCCCGGATGGTTGGGAAGCGGGCGCATGGATCTCAACTGCCCAAAAACATGCGGTCGTTATAGTGGGGACGCGCGCTATGGGTGCAACATACTATGGCGATGCTCGGCCCGGAGACTGCAATATTTATAAAGGCTATCATGGAGATCCATACGAGCCGCGGATTATATTCTATGATCCGGCAGAGTTAGCGTTGGCCACTCAAGGACAAAAAGATTCCACAACGATCGTGCCATATCTCGAGTGGAATCCAAGTGAATTTTTTGTATCAACGTGTGAGTGGAATCTCACCGGCGTTGCGTATGATGAGGAAAATAGGTTGTTATACGTCCTCCACAGTGATGCTGACACGACTGGTGAACCGACACCGCTTGTGTATGTCTTTCGGGTAAAAGAGTGACAGCTGCCAGAGACGCCTTTTCCGCTTATAACCACGCAGCCGTTATGCACAGGTGTCATTTGACAATTGCAACTGAGTTGCAGTATAGTACGGTATATTTTACGTATGACAGTGAGTATGAAAAATAGCTGGAGACAACTTATCCTGGTAGGAGTGGTGTTGATGTTTGCAGGGGCAGGATGCGGCATGGTAAACCAAAAGTCGCCGGAACAGGTGGGTAAAGATACTCCAAAAGTGGCTGCCACAATTTTTCCACTCTTCGACCTGGTACGTCAGATTGGTGGGAATGATGTTGAAACCCAGGTTATTATTGATCCAAACGTGAGTGAGCACTACTTTGAGTTGACCTCGGGCAAGTTGAAGCAACTCCAAGGGACCGATTTTATTTTTGCCATTGGACAAAACTTAGATAACACATGGACAGAAGCCATATCTCAAAACATTCCAGGTTCAAAAGTTGTCGACGTCAGCCAAGGTATTTCAATCCGTCCATCTCATGACGAAGAAGAGGGGCCCACAGACCCACACTACTGGCTCTCTCCAGCAAATGCCCCTATTATTATTGACACAATTACTAAAGAGCTGAGTGCCCTTACCCCAGAACATAGTGAGGATTTTGCTGCGCGTGCAAAAAAACTGAAGCAACAAATTGCAGAGAAAGACAGGGAGTGGAGGGTGGCTATTGCTGCACTGCCAGCCAAAGACATTCTTACGTTTCATGATGCATTTTACTACTTTGCCGATCACTTTGGTCTAAATATCGTGGGGACCTTTGAGCCCTTCCCGGGGAAGGAACCAACACCAAAGTATTTAGAAGAGATTCAACGTGAGATCAAACAGTATAACATCCAGTATCTCTTCCTTGAGCCGCAGTTGTCACAAGACTCGTTAAGAACATTTGCCAGTGATAACAACCTCAACCTTGGCACGCTTGATCCGATTGGCGGCCTTGAAGGACGAGAGTCGTATGTTGAGTTGATTGACTTTAATGTAAACCAAATTGTACAATCACTTCAGAAGTAACTTTTCTCATGACCCAAAGCACACCGATTATTGAGGTAAGCAACCTTAATAAGACCTATCAGAAGCAAACCGTGTTGGAAGATATCTCCTTCGCGGTTTCTTCCGGTTCTGTGTTGGCCATTATCGGGCCTAACGGAGCAGGGAAGTCGACCCTTGTAAAAATTCTCCTGGGGCTTGAAACACCAACACATGGAACGGTCTTGATCGACGGGCAGAAGCCGCAAGTTGCCAGAGAGCGAATTGGATATGTTCCTCAACGGTTTACTTTTGACCGAACCGTACCAATTACAGTGCATGAGTTTTTAATGCTGGCGGCTTGTGAAGAAAAGGAACATACGCGCACGAGTATGGTTGATCGAGCATTACAAGAGGTAGGACTCCCGAATATCGCAGATCATCAACTCGGTGCTTTGTCAGGCGGCCAATTTCAGCGGGTCATGATTGCTCGTGCCATTTTGCATCATAAAGATATTTTGATACTAGACGAACCGGCGACCGGAATCGATGTGGCTGCAGAAAAAACGATTTATGACTTCATTCGTAAGTTAAATGAAGAACGTGGTGTGACAGTGCTCCTCATTTCACACGAGTTAGATATTGTATTTAGCTTTGCTACTCAGGTGATTTGTCTCAACAAACGACTGGTATGCCATGGTGTGCCAAAACAAGTGATCACCAAAGATGTACTTCAGGAGATGTACGGTCATTTGGCAGGCGCCTATCATCACCACTGTGACAAATAATATGTTTGATTTTCTTGCGCTTCCATTCATGCAGCGGGCGTTACTTGCCGGAATAATTACCGCAGTTCTGGTGGGCTGGGTTGGAGTGTACGTCGTTTCACGCAGAATGAGTTTTATCGGTGAAGGTATTGCGAACGCATCGCTTACCGGAGTTGCCTTGGCATTGCTCGCCGGATGGGCACCACTGCCCGTGGCAATTTTAGTCAGCCTGTTGACTGCAGCGGCGATATTTATTATTGAACGAAGAACGGTTATTGCGAGTGATGCAGCCGTGGGTATCTTATGCACCAGTGGGCTTGCGTTGGGTGTTATTTTGTTGCGATTTTTTCAAGGATACCAGCCGGAACTTGTCAGTTTTTTGTTTGGAAATATCTTGTCAATAAAAATCAGTGACCTTGTTGTCACTGAAGTATTTGGAGTTATTGTATTTTTATTGCTGGCTTTTTTTACTCGCCAGCTAACCTTCATGACCATAGATCCCGAAGGCGGATACTTGCATGGTTTGTCACGATGGGGCTATGACCTGTTGCTCTACTCTGTTACAGCAGTGACAGTAGTGTTATCTATTAAACTTTTGGGAGTTATTCTTGTGAGCGCACTCCTGGTTATTCCGAGCTCCATTAGCAAGTTGTTTTCTTCTTCTTTTAGGAGTTTTCGCCGCAATGGTATTTTGCTTTCGGTAGTCATTGTGGTTTTTGGCTTATTTTTGTCGTATTGGCTGAACTTGCCCAGTGGGGCCACCATTGTCCTCTTTGGGGCAACTCTCTTTGCCCTAGCCTCAGCGGCCCATCTTTTTATCAGGAATCAATAGTTTCCACAACCATTCACAGCCTTGTTGCCTGTCTTTTTTTGCTGTGGTATAATAAAACTTATCATAACAGTCATCCCCTAGACTGTATGGCACTGACTCCACCTTTCCAAAGGGTGGAGTTTAGTTTAACGGAAGATTTCTTTATCCGGGAAGGAGAGAAGGACAAACATAATTACAGTTGCCATGACAGCAAGGGCAACCCACCCCAGGCCGACTGCCATGCCGATTGCAGCCATGGCCCAAAAGCTGGCTGCCGTGGTAAGCCCATCAACCGTATTGTCACGTTTATGCATGATGATACCGGCGCCAATAAACCCAATACCGGTCAGAATTTGAGCAGCCACACGCGAAGGTTCTGCGGTGAAACCATAAACCGACAAGAGTGTATACAGGGTCGCACCAAAAGAAACTAAAGAGAACGTTCGGAAACCGGCGTTTTTTCCCATGTGGTGTCGTTGCCAGCCAATGATGCCGCCCAAAACAGCAGATAACAACAAGTAAGATGAAAGAAGAACCAAGTTCATATATGCTTTTTAGTTGTTTTTTTTCGTGAAGACGTATCGAGAAGTTGTTTAATTATATGTAACTCTTTTTGGATCAACTGAATTTCTTTTTCTGCTTTACGATTTACGGCATAGTCGTATTTCGCAGCCACACGATCTCGGTCGGTGTGTCGGTTTTGACTCATCATGATGACCGGTCCCTGGATGGCCGCGATGCATGAGAGTACCAAGTTGAGAAGAATAAAAGGATACGGGTCCCATCTGTACATTGCAGCCAGAATATTGATTATCATCCAAATTACGAGAAAGAAAATGAACAGCAAAATAAATGCCCAGCTGCCAAGAAATGCAGTCATGCGGTCGGCGGCGCGCTGACCGCGGCTTAAGTCTTTTTTATGGTTAATAATCGGATGTTCATTCATATGACAGGCGTAAAAAGTATATCATGTTTTACGATTTGAGGTAAGAAATAATGTATGCTAGGATGAAACAGTTATATGAAACACGTTGAGCATATTCAAAAACAACGTCCGGCCCTGGACACTCGCTGGCGTATGTTAAAACAAACCCGAGAGTTTTTTTGGTCCAAAGGATTCACCGAGGTTGAAACGCCACTGGTAGTGCGTCTCCCTGGGCAAGAACCATATCTCAACCCCATACCTTTGGTGCTTCACAATGAACTAGGAAAGACGTTTGCAGGGTATTTGCATACTTCTCCTGAGTACACCATGAAAAAGATGCTCACTGCCGGGTATGAGAAGATTTTTTTTCTGGGAAAGACCTTTCGCGACTGCGAAAGTTTTGGCGGTATGCATAATCCAGAGTTCACCATGATCGAGTGGTATCGCGCACACGAAGATATGTCTGCGTTAATGCAAGACGTTGAGCAGTTGTTTCAAAGTTTGGGGTATGCACAGTCGTTTGAGAGGCTGCATATGAGGCAGTTGTGGAAAGAGTATGCTGACTTGAACTTGGACACACTTCTGACAGCTGAGGCCCTCTTTGCTGCTTGTATGTCTAAAGGATACCACCCAGACGCGGACGAACAGTATGAGGACTTATTTTATCGGATCTTTCTCAATGAGATAGAGCCACGCCTTGCCGAGCAGGGTCCTGTGATAGTACATCATTATCCAGCCCAGATGGCGGCGTTATCCAAAATATCCGCCGACGATCCGCGGTACGCGGAACGGTTTGAGGTGTATATCGAGGGAGTTGAAATTGCGAATGCCTTTACTGAACTTACCAATGCTGATGAACAACTCAAACGTCTGACAGAAGAACGAGCCTTGAGACAAAAGCTTGGGAAAGACGTATTTGAGATCGACCCAGAGTTTATCGAAGCCGTACGATCTATGCCGCCGGCAGCCGGAGTTGCCCTGGGGTTTGACCGTCTTGTACAGGTTTTGGCAGGTTGCAAAGACATTGATGATGTGTTAGTATTGCCAGCGTCAAAACTATTTCTTTAGTTATATTTTATGGGAGATACAACAGGTATCCGCAAGGGAGCAGTCATCCAACATCAAAATGACCTATACGTGGTGACTGACTTTCAGTTTGTCAATCCAGGGAAAGGTTCTGCCTTCACCAAAACAAAGATGAAGAGCATTACCACAGGGAAGAGTATTGAGATTACCTACAAAAGTGGTGAATCGGTTGAGATTGTGCAGGTGACGCGACAGAACATGCAGTACTTATATAAGAGCGGGCAGTTTTACTCATTTATGGTACAAAGCACCTATGAGACTGTGGAGCTTGCTGCCGACGTCCTGGGCGAGGATATTAAATACTTAAAAGAAGGTTTGGACGTGATTGGCATGTTCCATGAGACCACCTGCGTTGCAGTCGAGTTGCCAAAAAAGATTCAATATATGGTGAAGGTGGCGCCGCCGGCAGTAAAAGGTGACAGCGCCAGTGGAAATGTGACAAAAGAAGCTGAAATGGAAAATGGACTGAAGGTGCAAGTCCCCATCTTTATTAAAGAAGGGGAAAATATTTTAGTGAATACCGAAACCGGTGACTACGGCGGAAGATCAGGCGAGTAAGGCTTGGGCGATATGGCGTGCTGAAATACCGGCAGCGTCATACAGTTCAAGAGCATCGCCTGAGAGTTGATACTCTTCCACTCCCAGCATCTGAAATTTTTCAACGGCTACGTCGCGCAATAGAAGTTCGCGAGCAAGCTGCGAACCAACCCCGGAACGCGTTCCATGGTCTTCGACTGTGATAACGCGTTTTGTTTTTTTAATGGAGGTAAAGAGGGTTTCGTCAAATTTTTTTAGTGAGCTGACGATGATGAGTTCCACAGACGGGACATTTTTTTGTGTCTGCAACTGTTCAACTGCCTTGAGAGCCTCTGAGGCGACACTGCCGCTTGCAACGAGGGTTATGTCTGTTCCGGACCGCAGTACATCACATCGTCCATACTCATAGACGTAGTCGCCGCCAAAGAGAGGTTCACCGTTTTCCTTGATCAATACCGGGAGCTTGTGCCGTCCCATGCGCACGTAGAAGTTGCCATAGTGAGATGCAATATAGCGGATGATTCGGTCGCAGTGATTTGCATCGGCCGGTTCGATCACCATCGTGTTGAAGAGCCCCAACATTGATCCCATGTCGTCGATCGCCTGATGCGTTGGTCCATCTTCGCCAACAGAGAGGCCGCAGTGGGTCGCAACCATTTTTACGTTTGCCTGGTTGATATCATTCACCCGTGCCTGGTCTTTGGCACGGCTGGTCATGAATGCTCCAAAGGTTGAACAAAATGGAACAAACCCTGCCAAACTCAAGCCTCCGGAGCAAGAAACCATATGTTGTTCGGCAATTCCACACTCGATGTGTCGTTCTGGGATTTCTTCTTTCACATAGTTTGTTTTTACTGAGTCGGCAAGGTCAGCTGTCAGTGCTACGACCTGTGTATTATTTTTTGCAAGATTTAAAAGGGCTTTGCCATAAGCAGTGCGACAGTCTGTGAGTTGGTCAATCGGATAGTCTATTGGTTTGCCTGGATCAATATTCACTTTTGAAAGAAGTGTAGGAAACTCGGGTTGTTTTGGTTTCCAGTGTATTTGAGTGTTGCGAAATGTGTCCAAGAGTGTTTGTTGTTCCGGTGACAGTTCAAGTGCTGCAAGCGCAGGTTTCGCCTGTTCTGCCTTCGGCGCCTTTCCATGCCAGTCTGCCTTGTGTTCCAACCCGGTCTCTTCCATGAAGTTTACACCTTTGCCCATAATGGTGTGTGCAAGCAAGAGGACTGGTTTGTCTACTACTTTATGCGCTTCGTTCAGTCCGCGCCACATGTCCTGAAAGTCATGGCCGTCCACTTCAATTACCTGCCACCCTGCTGCCTGCCACTGAGCCATTGGCGTGAGTGGCATTATTTTTTCCAAACCATCAGACAGCTGGACGTGGTTGTAGTCCAAAAAAACAATGAAGTTGTTGAGTTTGTATTTATGCGCAAAGTTCATCATCTCGTAGACCTGCCCTTCTTGTGATTCGCCATCACCAACCAAGGCATACACGTGCGAGGATGTTTCGTGAGAGAGTTTTTGCGCTAATGCGAAGCCGCTAGCTGCCGAGATGCCACACCCAAGCGGGCCGGTTCCGTACCACACCCCGGGCACATGCCGAGTCACATGGCCCTCGTACGGTTGACCGATTTTTCGAAATCCTGCAACAGCCTCTTCCTTGGGAATGTATCCCATCTCTGCCAAAACACTATAGACTGCAGGGGAGATGTGACCATTCGATATAACGACGGGTTCTCCGGTCTGGGAGATGACTTGGGTATAGAGCAAAGAGAGGTAGTCGATGCATCCGAGCGAGCCACCGGGGTGGCCACTTTGAGCGTTGGTGACCATGGCCAGGATAGAGTGGCGGCAAGACTGTGAAAAGGCCTTGAGAAGGTCTATTTGGGGTGGTGTGAGCTGGGTAAACATAGTGCAGACATTATAACGTTTCATCTTATTTTAGGCAAAAATAATTGACAAAATGCTGAAAATGGTGCAGGCTATCGGCAAAAGGAGGGTCTCATGGGACTCTTTAAAACATGGTGGGCAGCCTTTTGGGCGGTGGTCATCGACTACTGGCATGGGCCAGAGGTCAAGATCGCCGAGGTGAGGCCGGGCGTGGTATTCTTGTGCCCGGGTCTGGGACGTTATCGGAAGCTGTCTCGCTCAGCGGCTCCCGAACCGCATCTGCATGCCGCGGTCGCAACCGGGCAGGCCGAACCGCGGTACATCTACCTCCCGGCCGATACCATCGTCCGATGCTCGGAATTCTGAGGCCGTGTGTCTCGCTCCTGCGTCAGAGTCTCTCGGGT